>JAYENG010000215.1:0-39549 GCA_034721975.1 Bacillota bacterium | reverse complement strand
ATCTCCAATGCAGGCGGTTTCGATATCAAGACAATTACATTCGTTGCATCATCTTCTATCAACGCATCGAGACCTTGCATCATTGTAATTCCGCCAATTTCTTCTTTTAAATCTCTTCCCCCTGTCCCTATCACTTGAGAAACACCTTTTCCTAATTTATCAATAATCACCGACACTTCTTGAGTTCCAGTTCCAGAAGCGGCAACAATTCCAATGTCACCTTTATTTACAACATTGGCAAAAGCTAAAGGAACATTATTAATAATTGCAGTACCACAATCCGGCCCCATCATTAATAGTCCTTTTTTATAAGCTGACTCCTTTAAATCCTTTTCATCTTTCATACTTACATTATCGCTGAATAGCATTACATGAAGTCCTTCATCCAAGGCTTTTCTTGATTCTGCAGCAGCATATTGCCCAGGCACTGAAACAATCGCAATATTAGAATCTGATTGATAAGTCAATGCCGAATTTATTGATTTCGGCTTGTAATCCATACTGTTTTCACTAGCTTTTTTGTTCAGCAACTCATTTAATTTGCCAATCACACTTTCCCATACACTATCATCGCTTAAATCAGCCGATATAAAAAAATCATTAACGGCAATCCCCTTTATTTCATCGCTAGATATTTTAATTCCCTCAGCTAATTCCTTATTGAGGTCTGTACCCATTCCGACAATAGCATCATTAACGCCCTCAATTTTACTGATATCTTTTGAAATCAGCATCAGTGTAACCGAGTCATAATATGTGTTTTTTCTAATTTCATATTTTACACCCATTCAAAACTCCCCTTTGTGCATGTTAATTTTAATTCCTAAAAAAATACCAGTTAAAATATCCGTACCTGAAGTCTGTCCGATTTTGATAAGTTCATCAACCTTGTCGGTCATTTCTTCTGTAGAACAATTCGATAGTATTGATAATACAGCTTCTTTAACAACTTGATTCACTTTGCCTATAGATGCATTTATCAATCCTTCATAGCTTATATCTGTAGTTCGTCCATTGATGAGTTTCACAAAATGTTGATGCGCCTCGATATCCTTATTGTAATTTCTACTGCTATAAAGCAATCCAGTCATCAGACCGAGAACAAAATCATCACTTGCAGGAGTCAATCCGGGACCGAATCCGATAACCGATTTAGCAAGATCATCTACATCTCCCCATAAATCTTTTTCTACCGCATCAAGCAAATTTTTAATTCTAACGACAATAAAATTCATATGCTTATCGGTAAATCCAATCGGATGTGTTTCGATATCACCAAGCCATTCGAAATCACTTTTTAAATCAAAAACAATCGGGCTTATGCTATCCGGATCTCCGTCAATGAAAATTATTCTTTCAAGACGATTCATCTTATAATACAATTCATCAGTAGAAATTTTTTTATAATCAAGTTCAGGACTAGAATCCCATATTTCTCGAAGTTGATATAAGAATTCTATGCCGAGTTCTTCAATCGCCATTTCATCTTTTTTCTTTTTCACAACCATATTTTGCAATATTTTCAGATCTATAAAATTGATGTTTTCATTAATGAGTGCTGTCTTTGGCCCGATACCAACATTTACATTTCCTATCGTCAACAGCTCACCGTCAATCTTAATATTCATCACATTATTAAAAACGGAATGCACTCTTCCAATGAAATAATCCGATTTAAACGCTTGATTAAAATCATCACTTGCAACAGTTATTCTCATACTCTCATCCTAATCCATCATTTCATAAATTTTTATCGCCACTTGCATATTCAGATAATCGTTCGAATTCTCAAAATCTATATTTGTTATTTTCTTGATGCGATTCATACGATAAACAATCGTATTGTAATGTGTGAACATCACTTCTGAAATCTTTTTAACATTCCCACGATACTCGAAATATTTTTTCAAAGTCTCTACAAGTTCATGCCCTTTTTCTCTATCATATTTTACTAAAGGTTCTAGAACATCATCAAAAAACTGAGTTAATTCAGGTTTTAATTCACTGTAAGAAAGAATTTTGAAGATTCCAAGTTCATCATAGTGAAGCATATTTACATCATCTCTCGTTCCAATGTAATCGACAACACGCGATGCTTCGTTATAGCTTTTCCTTATTTCGTAAACATTTTGATAAGTTCTACCAATACCTATGGTAATTCTGCTATCATAGTGAGCTCGTAACACAATATCGATAATTTCTTTAGCAAATTTTTTATTAATGTTTAATTTTTCTTCACTTCTATCGTTGCCACTCAAAACTATTATATTATTTCCTTTGTTTGCATAAATTATTTGATCTTTTTCATTTGATATCAATCCATCCAAGGTTTTTGTTAATTTTTCAATCAAGTAAAATTCTTCGCTAGCATTAATTACTAATACCGAGTATTCCTTATCATGTCTAAAATCAAAGAACATTTTATTCTCGAGTGCTTGCTTGACCCTTATGTCGTCTTCAGAAAAAAGATTATCAAAAAACTCATTTCTATGTTTATTTTCGACTTGGAAAATCGATAGTTTTTTCATCAAGTCCAAAGTAATAATCGGTGTAGATGAATTAATGATTGTGATTTCCAGAGGTATCAACTTCCTATTCATTTCCCAGATGTTGATATACCCATACACTTTTTCATCAATTTTTATAGGTATTATAATCCGTTTAACAACATTTCCATCGATAATGTCTTCCACTTCTATTTTCGTACTATAATTAAATTTCTCTTCATATACATATTCAACTTTAATTTTAAAATCCTTTTCTGACGATATCACATGTGTTTTGAAAATCATTTCATATATCATTACAGGATTTTCAACGCTTTTAGAAATTGCATCCGCGATTTCTTGTAAACTTCCTCCATGCAAAATTGTATCGATCAATCTATTGTGAAATTCGTAAGTTTTAGTCAGAACATTAGATTGTTTATTTATTATCTCAGTTAAAGCCGGCATAATTATCTCGCTGAAAGAAACATCATACGGAATTTCTATAATCGGAAATTTATATTCATTTGATTTTTCAATAATAGACTTCGGTACATTTTCAATATACCGTTTTGTCTTGATCCCGATGCCGGCTATATTTTTTTTGCATAATTTGGGAATCAGTTCATCCAATTGATGTATGTCATCCTTGATTGAATAAGCAGTGGTGAGTAAAAATTCTCCTTTTGATACCCAGTCCAAAATATCGGGAACTTCCATGACATTCATTTTCGTAATGCGTCTATCCATTCCAGTTATTCCAGATAAGATTTTGGCGTTTTTCATAATATCCAATTCCATAAGTTCTCCCACAGATAATCCGAAAGAATTTATCACATTGCTCACCACCTATTCATAGATCTTTATAAAAAATTTAGCAAGGGTAAAATAATTGTTATTATTCAGGTAATATTATGTTTAATATGATTCCAATAATCGCTGCTAATGCCATGCCTTCTATAGTAAAGTCAACTTGAGCAAATTTAATTGGTAAAACTGCTCCACCAAGACCTAATACAAATATAACAGCAGCTATTAACAAGTTTCTTGATTTTGTAAAATCTACAGCTCTTTCAACTAATGTTCTAACGCCGATTGCTGCAATCATACCAAATAAAATGATAGAGATTCCACCAATAACGCCTACAGGAATAGTACTGATAAGTGCACTCATTTTAGGGATAAGTCCTAAAAATATTGCAAATACAGCTGCGATTCTCATGATTACAGGATCGAATACTCTTGTCAAAGCAAGAACACCTGTGTTTTCAGAGTAAGTTGTATTTGCCGGTCCACCGAACATTGCAGATACTGATGTAGCAACTCCATCACCGATAAGAGTTCTATGAAGACCAGGGTCTTTCAAAAAATCTTTCTCAACTGTCGCACTGATAGCTAAAACATCGCCGATATGCTCTACCATTGTCGCTAAAGCAACCGGAGCGACTGTCATTACAGCCGTTATACTGAATTTTGCAATAGTGAAATTTGGCAATCCGAACCAATCAGCTGACGCCACTGAAGAGAAATCAACTTTGCCCATCATTAAAGCCACCAAGTATCCACCTATCAAACCGATGATTACAGGAATAACCTTGATGAATCCCTTAGTATATATAGTTACAATTAATACAATGATAAATGCAACAGTTGCCAAAAGCCAGTCCGCACTCGCCATATCAATTGCGACTGGTGCCAATTTTAGTCCAATGACTATGATGATCGGGCCCGTTATAACTGGTGGAAAATACTTGATTACGTTTTCTACTCCAAATGCATATATCAATCCCGCCAACACCAGATACATCAAACCAGCTACCACAATACCACCTTGTGCGTGAGCCAAATCCGACATTCCAGCCACTGCTAAAATCGGTGCAATAAACGCAAATGAAGAACCTAAAAATACCGGTACTTTTTTCTTAGTAATAAAATGAAATAAAAGCGTACCGATACCTGCCATCAATAACGTTACTGAAATATCCAATCCCGTTATCAACGGTACTAATACAGTAGCGCCAAACATTGTAAAAGTGTGTTGCATACCTAAGACGACTTTTTTAGGATTCGATATCAAACTCGCATCTCTTAAAGCGTCCGCATTATTGTCTGTACTCATTAAACTCCCCCTTATCAAACTATCCCTCGCTAAACTTCTATGCTATTTCATTTAATGTAGAATTCGTAGTCCTCTTCCACACCAAAATATGTCCTTCCTGTTTCTTTATGCTCTTTTAAAGCTCTCAACACGCGTTCTGGTGTCAACGGCATTATCGTCATTCTGACACCAGTCATGCTATATAATGCATTTGCAATCGCCGGAGCGGTCGGAATCATTGCCGGTTCCGCAACGCCTCTTGCACCATAAGGGCCTGTCAATTCAGGATTCTCAACTGGAATAATAATCATCTCAGGCATATCATCTGCAGTTGGAATCTTATAATCGACAAACGATGCATTAAGCGGTTTTCCACCATCAAAAATCAGTTCTTCAAATAATGCCGTCCCTAAACTCTGCACAATCGCTCCCTCCAATTGTCCTTCCAACAATATGGGATTTATTACCTGACCTACATCGAAACTAGAAGAAACTTTAAGCACTTTGATTTCACCAGTATCTGTATCAAGCTCAATATCTACACCCTGAGCACCATAAGTCCAAAATGCAACCGGATTTTCGCCAAGACCTGTTTCTAAATCAAAATTCATGTTGTTCGGTGGAATAAATGAACCTCTTCCGATTATCGGACCGTGAATTCCCGAACCATCCGGCATCGTCAAACCTAATGCCAAATCTGCATATGAAACTCTTCTATCCGGATAGTACTTAGCTACAATATAACCATCTTCAAATATCAAATCATCCTCTTGCAAACTAAGTTTAATGCTTGCAAGTTTAATTAGTTGTGATTTAGCATCCTCGCACGCTTTCACTACTGCATTTCCCGCACAATAAGTGATTCTGCTAGCTACCGTTTGCCACTCATAAGGTGTATGATCTGTATCACCTGTTTTAATTGTAATTTTATCAGGATGCATCGAAAGCGTTTCTGCGGCAATTTGTGTCAACACGGTATCCGAACCTTGCCCAATATCCTGAGCACTCGTCATCAGATACGCAGTTCCATCTTCATTCAATCTAACTATTGCCGAAGATGCGACATCCGTAGGCATTGAAGGAGCCTTCATGCCACCTGCAAAACCTTTTCCTCTCAGTTTATACTTCCCGCTTGAAGACACAGCTTTGTCGAACTCTATTACCTCGGCGGCGTTATCGATACACTCGACAAAACCGCATGTTGTTATCGGCGAATCAGTAGCTGTTCTACCGCCGACCTTTTGTGCATTTATTCTTCTAAATTCAACCGGATTTATTCCGAGATTATTTGCAAGGATATCCATGTTTTGTTCAATTCCATAATGGATTTCCGACATGCCGAATCCTCGATAAGGTCCACCTACCGGACGATTAGTATATAAACAATAGGAATCAGACCAAATGTTTTCTACATCATAAGGACCTACCGCTGCAAATCCCGCCGCTTTTGAAATATTTACGCCGTACTCGTTATAAGCGCCGCCGTCCCAGACGTATTGATTTTTAACAGCAACAATTTTCCCATCTTTATTTACACCAGTTTTAAACTTGGAATGCAATCCTTGACGAACAAAAGCATTTACGAATTCATCTTCTCGGGAAAATGTAAGTTTGATTGAATATCCTCTAAGCTCTTTCGCTAGAGGAATAATAATCCCTTCTAGAGTCGTGCCGGCTTTCGAGCCGAATCCGCCTCCAACTGTAGGCGAAATCACTCTCAGTTTATTAAGCGCAATATCAAAGGCGACAGACAATGCCAACCTAACTGCATAAGGTGATTGACAAGTCGACCAAACAGTCAACGAACCATCCCTATCCATCTTTGCAATAGCGGAATGATTTTCAATCGGCACATGCTGAACATGCGGTACATAGAAACTGGTTTCAAATATTTCATCCGCTTCATCAAATGCTTTTTCAGTATTTCCCTTTCTTAATTTATAATGATTACTGATATTAGTGCCGGGAACCGGGTGAAAAATCGAAGCATGATAGTAATCTTCTAAATCGGGATGAATTAATGGAGCGTCTTTCTTCATTGCATCTAGAGCATTCGTTACAGCCGGTAATTCTTCATACTCGATTTCAATCAACTTCACAGCTTCTTTTGCGATTTCCTCGCTGACAGCCGCTACAGCTGCAACCGCTTCTCCAATATATCTTACTTTATCGACAGCCATGAAATATTTATCTTCAAGATACAACCCAACTCTTTGTGGAACATCTTTTCCAGTCTTTATCGCTTTAACTCCATCAAGAGCCAAGGCTTTGCTTAAATCAATATTTTTAATGATCGCATGAGCATATGTACTTCTTTTAACAGCGGCATACAACATTTTCGACATTTTTATATCATCAACAAATTTTATATCTCCAGTTGCTTTTTTGATTCCGTCAACGCGATCTATACTCTTTCCAACATATTTCACTTTTTCTTCCTCCTTTCGATATTCTATCTAGCTGAATCTTTTTCAGCAACAGTCATAATAGCTTTAACAATTTTTTGATAACCGGTACAACGGCATAAATTACCGCTTATCGCATTCTTGACTTCATCTTCATTCGGATGAGGGTTTTCTTCAAGCAACGCTTTAGCTGTAATAACCATACCTGGAGTGCAATATCCACATTGTAGTGCACCGTTTTCTATAAATGATACCTGTAAATCATCTAATTTATCTCCACTGGATAATCCTTCTATAGTCAATACTTCTTGTCCATCCGCTTCTACAGCAAGAAGCAAACACGAATTGACAGGTCTTCCATTTAACAAAACCGTGCAAGCACCACATTCTCCTAACCCACAACCTTCTTTTGCTCCAGTCAAATCAAAATCTTCTCTTAAGACAGAGAGCAAGGTTCTATTAGGCTCGACTTCATGAGTGATTTTTTCGTTATTCAATATAAAATCAATTTTATGTTTCACTTATAACCCCTCCTAATCTCCTCTAATTTCTTCCAGACCTCGAACTACAGACAATTCGACCATATCTAATCTGTACTCTTTAGACGCTCTGATATCATCTATCGGCGATACTTCAGTACGAGCGATTTTTCCTGCTTCTTTAATAACTTCATCAGTCAATTCATTGTTTTTTAAGAACTCTTCTGTTTTTCTCGCTCTCAGTGGTATCGGTGCAACGGAACCAAATGCGATTCTGATATTTCCGTCCAAATCAGCTACCGATGCACACACCGTTGATAAATCGACTTCTTTTCTCCTTGAAACTTTCTTGAACAAACCTTTTTCTTCAGTATATTTTGGAATTTTAATTCCAGTCACCACTTCGCCTTTTTCTAATGCTGTTCTTCTGACTCCTTTAAAAAAATCACAAATCGAAATTTCTCTTTTTCCATTAGCTGAATATGCAAGCACCTTTGCTTCATAGACCAATAATGGAGTAGCGGTATCGGCAAGCGGAGATGCGTTGCATATGTTACCCGTCATAGTTGCCAAATTCCTTACTTGACCAGATCCGACATAGTGCACGGCATCACATAACAATTTAAACGAATCGATAACTAACGGATGATGCGCCATTTCATTCATCGTTACACAAGATCCGACAGTAACGCTATTTCCATCCTCGGAAATATCTCTTAAACCAGGAATGTTCTTGATATCAATCAACGCTTCAGGTTCTACTAGTTCGTTTCTAAGTCTTATAACCATATCCGTTCCACCGTTGATAATAAGAGCATTATTGAATTTCGACAATAATTCACTGGCTTCCTCTAAACTATCGGGTTTAAAATAATCGAAATTTTTCATTTATTCCCTCCATTCATTTAATCAATCTTTGTGAATATTAATAAATAAAATCAATAATTAAGTTATAATGTTCCGACTTTCACTCTTTTTATTATTAACATTTCATAAAAACTTATATATGATTAGGGTGTCAAAAGCAAATTTTTCACACTAGGCAACACCTTTGCCTCATTGTAAAACATCTGGATTTATCCGAAATTTAATCTGTTAAAATTCGGCTCAAACCGTTGAAAACCATGGGAATTTTCTCGTAAAAATGATATAATTAAGGTAACTAATTCAAACAGTAAAGGAGCCTGTATATGTCATTTTCGTTGAACGAAATTCAACAAATAGGTCTTGATGATAATTTTTTAAATTTGGATAATAGAACAAAAAAATTCGTTATGAATTCATGGGCAAAAGGATTTTCTGACATTGTTTTCTCTGCAATTGATGAGAGACGTTTCGCTGTGCTCTATAGCGATACAAAAGCATCCCGTCCAAATAATCCTGTAAATGCTGTTGTAGGCTCACTCATTTTAAAAGAAATGTTCAATCTTACTGATGATGAACTACTTGCAAGTATACTTTGTGATATTCGTTTTCAGTATGCACTTCATACAACCAGTTACGATGAACAACCATTTAGCGACCGTACATTTAGCCGTTTTCGAGAAAGACTATATAATTATTATGTAGAAACTGGAATAGATCTTTTACATGAAGAAATGGAGTCGCTCGCTGAAATTTTTACAGTATATATGGACATCAGTCCATCCTTGAGACGCATGGATAGTATGATGGTGTCATCTAGCTGTAAAAAGATGTCACGACTTGAAATACTCTACACTTGTGTCGCAAACATGATAAAAACAGTCCACAGAACCGGCGAAGATCAATTACTCAAAAATATGGAACATTATCTTAAAGATGAAGATCGCAACGAAACTATTTATCATCGAAAGAGTGAAGAAATTTCATCTAGACTAAGGCAAACAATCGATGATGGAACTACAGTAATGTCGAAATTAGGTGAAGCTTATTATGCATTACCGGAATACCAGCTTCTTCGACGAGTTCTAACAGAGCAAACAGAAATTAAATCTGATGGTAGCATAATGCCAAAAGATAAAAAACAAATATCACCTAAAAGTCTTCAAAACCCATCTGATCCAGATGCTACTTATCGAAGCAAGGCTGGCAAAGACAACAAAGGATATGTTGGAAATCTTGTAGAAACTTTTGATTCTAACGGTGCGATTATAACTGCATATGATTATCAAAAAAACAGCCATAGTGATAGTAGTTTCTGCAAGGAAATCATTGAAAAGCTAGGAATGCAGAGTACAAAAACAACATTGCTTGCAGATGGCGCATATGCAAGCACCGAAAATGTAGACCTTGCTGAAAAAAATAATATTGAACTTATAACAACAGCGCTACTTGGGAAATCACCAGATGAAATACAAGCGTATTTTAAAATAGATTCAGTAAAAAGAAAAGTACTTCAGTGTCCCGCTGGGAAAAGCCCGTATAAAACAAGTTATTACGATAAAATTGAAATGTACCGTGCTTCCTTTAATAAAAATACATGTGCTAATTGTCCGTTTCGAGAGCAGTGTGGAGCAAAGTTACAAAAAAAATCAGCAATTGTGATGGTATCTGAAAAAATGGTACAACGTGCTACCTATCTTAAAAAACTATCTTCAAACGAATATCGCACTTTATCTAAAAAAAGAAATGGTGTTGAAGGGCTACCATCTGTGTTACGACGCAGATACAATGTAGATCATATGCCTGTTAGGGGATTGGTGCGCTCAAAAATATGGTTTTCATTTAAAATAGGTGCAATAAATGTAAAAAGGGTGCTGAAAAGAGCATCATCTTTACAGCTTTATTTTACATTCCCATTTCAGCAGAAAAAAATGTATTATTTTATAACCTTTTTTAAAAAATCTACAAATTATTTGGGGTTGTGTGGATAAAAACATAATTTTGGCACCCTAATCATATATAGTTATTCAACAAACTTAAGTTATAAACCTTTATTAAAATTGTCAAAATATTCGGAATGTTATTGATGTTCTTTATGAACACTTCACAAATTAGTTAATACCCAAAAAATCGATATCTAATACATTGAGATATAATTTTATATTTTCTGGAATTGATTTCTTTTTATATGCAAGTGAACATCAAAAAAAGACATCATGTCATAGTGATGTCTTAACCATATTTCACAACAATGGAATGTCAATATTTTTTTAGACAACTTTTTTAAGGTTCCTAAGTCTGTATATCGCTGGCGGAACATATCCTAATGATGATTGCACTCTGGTATTGTTGTACCAGTTGATATAATCAAACAATCCCAGTTTCAGCTAATTTAATGATTCAAAAACATTAGGATATACACATTCTACTTTTATCATTTTAAAAGTAGTTTCTACCACAAAATTGTACAATTTAATCTTGATATTTATACTTTTTATCGATACTTCTCCTTGATACATCTGATGTAGGATCAAACTCTTCGCATAAAATTCACTTTGTCAGGTTGCAATAACAAATTGAACTAATTTAAACTGTAATATATAGGAAGTCGTAAGTGTTGGAAAATAACACTTGACTTATAAAGGAGAAATAATCGAATACTAAGTGGTACTTTAATTATACGTGAGGGAAGTTGGATAATTCAAATTTTTATTTGTTATAGTAGTTTAAATTGCATTAATTTATATGTTCTTAATAATTGAGTACTCAAAATTTAGAAAAAGGAGTTGATATTATGTCATGGGGACATGATAATATCGCAGCAATCGGAACAGCAGCTTTGAATTCATACGCAGGTACTTCGTTTCTATCAACACTTTCATATGGAACATCGCATGCAGAAGTTTCCGTATTGAAAGATAATCTAAGAAATTATCGAATCATAATGGAAAACCAAAATCCTGGTTGTTTTTCTGGAGTTCCGTCACTAACCGGAAATACATCACAATCATTTGACAATGATACTAAATTAAATCTACAAAAGTTTCAACAATTAGAGGGACTCACAGCAGATGGTATTTATGGTCAAGCAAGTAGAAATCGAATGGCTTTAGCAGTTGGTGTTTCTTCGAAGGGATATGTAAGAATAAATGCATATACAACTACCTACATCAATTACAACGACACTTCAGCAGGTATGTCAGCAGATTCAACCTATAAATTAGATCATTCATGGTTGACCTCATCCACTTTAACTACTATTGGACAACTAGCTACTACCTTTAAATCAGCAACTAATAAAAGATTAGAAATAAATGATTGTTGCTTGATTGATGGAGCAAATACGCCCGAACATGCTAGTCATGAAAATGGAAAAGATGCCGATATAAGAAATGCAGGATTAACTACCGCTGAACAAGTAGCTTTCTTGAACGCTTGCGTAGCAAATTCAGGAGTTTCTCAAGTTCTTTATTATAGCAAATTGGGCATTGTGAGCAATAAGATTATTGTTGATTCTAATCATGCTGATCACTTCCATGTTGATTTTGCTTAAGATTCTGTTCTAAATAAAGCGTAATCAATATTATAAAATAAAAGGGATGAAGTTACAGTGTAAATTGTCAACTTCTATCCCTTTTATTTGTTGTGATATAAACTTATCTTAATAAATCTATAACGAAACTATTTAGTCTCCAGCCATAAGCGATGTCAACTGCCATTTATCCTGTTCTGGGTTATAGAAAAAAGTCGCTCTATAATCAATATTCTTTCTTACAGACTGCGCGTTGATATATCCGATTCTTCCGTCAGATAATACTACTGTATTCCAATCGTTTCCATTAGCATCTATATAGATAAAATTATGCATATAGGCAATCAATTCTTTGCTGTAACTGTCCAAAATCTCTGAATTCAAGTTCGTTTCCAAAAATATCGGAACATCATTTTCAAAAACATATCCGTAGTAAAAATCATCATACTCTTCAGGGAAATGATTGTAATAGTAAGGCGTTATAAGTAGAGAATTATTGCGATTATCAAACCCTATCCTTGCAATAGTGTAGAGCTCATCCCACAAATTTGATTCCATCGGATCAGAGTCGAGATTCCACTTGCTCCAAAATTCTACCTTTCCTATACTCTCGTATCCATTTTTCACATCATCACTGACAAGCTCATTTAAATAATTCATATCCTTCTGTTCTATTTTTTCCAATAACTCTGAAACGAAATTTTTAACGTTATCTGATGCCTCAATGTTTTCAATAACCGGTAGATTTTTTCTATCATAAGTATCGTTTGTGCTTTCAATGATATTTCCGTTTATATCTATCAAATAATGCTGATTTATGCCATATGCCATCGCTTTCCCATCTTCAAAAGGATAACTTCCTGCATACATAGGTTCTATTTTGAAATCTCCATTTTTATCGATAAATCCAATTCCTCTTCCATCCTTCATCGCTACAGCCAATCCTTCAGAAAAACTATCAACAAATATAAAAGCAGGTTCTATTACAAATCCACCACTAGTATCAATGTATCCCCATTTAGGATATTCCCAGTTTTCGTTTGTTTGAATTGCTGCCAGTCTCTCGCTGAATGGTCTCGCTCCATAAAAGTCAAAATCAATCTTCACATTTTCAAAATAATCTACATAACCCCACTTGCCATTCAATTCTACAGGCGCCAGACCTTCGCTGTAGGAGTCCATGTTCTCATATGATTTCGATGAAATGAATGATCCGTCTTCTCTTAAGAACATCCAATCATCGTAATTCACTTTTACACAGGAGATTCCTTCGCTGAATCTTTTGAATTCAATAAAATTTGCCGAAAAGATAACCCTATCCCGTTGATCCTTATAACCTATATATCCTTTCTTTTCGTTCTTGTACTCTCGATAAATTCCTTTATTATTACTTCCATAATCAAGGAGCATTGCTACCATTTTCTCTTTTAATTCCGGATACATATTTTCTATTCTATACATTTGAAACTCAGCTTCATCAATATCTTTAAAGCCTGGAATCTTAAGTTGAATATACTCAACATCAACCTTTACTTCTTCCACGTCATCATATTTTGTCTTCAATCCATCAATGCTATTGCTATATTCACTTTTATTCAGAGGAATGGTCAATAGGACATAATATTTATTATCTTCATTTGTTGTATCCTCACTATTCTCTTTTTGTGTTTCATTTGTTCCACTTGTTCCCTCCCCCTCATTATTCTCTTCAGTTATAGATATACATCCAATCATCAGCAACAATATACCAATACTAATAAATGAAACAAGCATAAACTTATTTTTCATTTGTATTCCTTCCTTTCTATATATTGCTTCGATACCCATATAATATTATATATACCAATATATATAATATTATAGTTTAAAATGTTGCGATCGTTTTGTTCTTAATTAATACGAGGAGGATTTTTATGTATCAACTTATTGTAAATATTAAAAACGGAGATTCAAAAAGTTTAGAAAAACTCATAGAAAAATTTAACCCTATTATCAATAAATATGCCTTCATGTCCGTTCATGAATATGATGATATGTTTAGTGAGTTTGCATATAAAATATATGAAATATCAACAACAGTAAATTTAGAAAATTTTTCTGAAATTAATGAAGGTGCTCTAGTAAAATATTTTGTCAATTCTATAAGAAATCACTTTATTAATCTGAATAAAAAAAATACTTTCAATACTACTTATATAGATGATTTATTGGTAGAACCAAGCAATAATATTGATTATAACATTTCCTTATTGATTAATGAATTATTGGAACAATTGACTCCATACCAAAAGACTATCCTAATTCAAATATTTTTCTATGGCTATACTGAAACCGAACTCTCTTATTATTATAAGAAAACACCGCAAGCAATATCAAATATAAAAAGAAAAGCATTAAAAAAACTTAAAATGCTCAATACTGGAGGTCTTTAATTATAGAGAATTCATTATTAGAAATTGCTGTTTCTCAAGGTATTTGGACATCACTTAGTATATTTTTAATATTAAATAACATTAAAAGACAAGATAAAAGTGACCAAATTCTAAAAGAAATGCAATTGAAATATCAAGAAATCATTAATCGCCTTATTGATGAACTTTTACTATCAATAGAGGCAAAAATCAATACTGATAAATGAGAAAATTGAATTATGAAATTTCACGGATATAGCAACCACGACAACAAAACCACACTATCAATAATAGTATATTACATTTCAAGACATGTGGAACTAAGGATTGCCAGAATTTTGTTTCGCAGTTTATTTGAGAGGCTAGAAAGATACGATAGTGATGATAAAAAATTAACGATGTTGCCTCACCAGTAAGCAAACCTTCTCTCTGAGTTATTAAAGTCATTCAACTTCATTATCAATAGCTTTAAAATGATATGCACTTCTAACGGTATAAGGAATTGATTTTTAAATCTAATATTTTATAACACAGACTGCAGTAGATAACCTCGGTATCGTTAAAATATCTCTTTCCAAACTTATCTTTTCCCTATAATAAAGTGCACCGTCAATTTCAACCGAGTAATCATCTCTATCTAATTTTATTACTTTATTGTCATAAGAGCCATTATACACTATTAGGATCTTATGATAATCCTCTTCAAAAGGACTCTTTAGTTCATACATAATAATACGCTTATCGCTTTTTATTATTCTTACTGCTTTTTTGATATCTTCTTGTTTAGAAATTGAAAAAACCATTTGAGATTTTCTGAATTTTATAAGCTCTTTTATATAATCATAAACATGTTTATTGTTCTTTTTATACGACCAATCTATGACATTGGTATATGTATTATCGTTATACGAATTGTGATTCCCGTGTTTGCTTCTCAAAAATTCAGTACCCGCTTGAATAAACGGAATACCAAAAGATAAAACAACCATGCTAAGAGCTAATGCATTCATATTTTGTTTTTCTTCAAAACTAGCATGACGAAAAGATTTTGAAAACTTATCCATTAAAATAAGATTATCGTGACTCGAAATATAATTAACCGTTTCAGATGCATTAGAAGCAAATCCGACAATATCCTCACTAATAGCCACACTACCGAAGCAACCTGCGTAGATGTCGCTTTTTTTAAAATAATCAGATCCTACAAAACCAGGTTTTTCAGTATCATTACTTCCTTTGACAGCATTTCTAAATTTATCGTTAAAAAACGCTATTTTCATTCCATTTTGCTTTCCGAAGGTAAATTGTTTTTCTTTAGAGAGCCCAGATATACCTCCGGTCCAAGGTTCACCATAAAGCAATATGTCGGGTCTTATTTTTCTCAGCTCTTTTTCTATCTCTTTCATAGTGTCGACATCATAAAGCGCCATCAAATCAAACCTGTATCCATCCACCTTATACGTCTTAAGCCAGAATTTCAAAGAATCAATAATGAAATTCCTTACAAATGGATTTTCAGTATCCAATTCACATCCACAACCCGAACCATTCGTAAATTTGTTTTCTTTATCAGATCTGTAAAACAAATCGGGCATCAGTCTATTGAAATTAGATGTTTCACTAAAATAAGTATGGTTGTAAACAACATCCAAAACAACTCTTATACCCACTTCATGCAGCGCCATTATCATTTCTTTAAACTCACGAATTCTAACGCTTCCATCTTCTGGATCAGTTGCATATGATCCTTCTAAACTATTGAATAGATACGGATCATACCCCCAATTGTAATCATCCTGATTGTATTCGTTCACTGTTATAAAATCATAAACAGGAAGGAGATGAACATGGGTGATGCCGAGCTCTATCAAATGATCTATTCCTATTTTTTCTCCATTACAAGATAGCCCTTTTTCTGTAAACGACAAGTATTTCCCTTTATATGAAAATTCAGCGCTGCCGTCCATTGTGAAATCTTTTATATGCAATTCATACAAAATGGATTCCGTCGGTTTTAAAGGCTTTGGAACAACATGATTCATAAACCCGTCCGGATTCACTTTGGAAGCATCTATTATCATCCCTTTACTGCTATTTGCATTTGTAGAATGAACATATGGATCTACCACTTCATAGGTATCATCCAATAAATACGTGTAATACTTACCTTCAAGATTTCTATCAAATTTATAACTCCATATGCCGTCGTCATTCTTTGTCATTTTTTTTGTTTTTCTTCTGACATCATTATGATAATCGTATATGCACACTTTCACGTTTTTTGAAGATGGAGACCACACTTTAAAAACAGTATGCTCTCCATCCAACTCGACCCCATAGGATTCATTTAATATTTCATCGTTCAATTTATAATCTTTCATAAATGCACATCTTTTCTATTCGGTGTTCTCTCGATTTCCCATATTTCAGAAGCGTATTCCAAAATAGTTTTATCACTCGAAAAAACACCCGAATGGGCAATGTTACTGATAACCATTTTAAGCCAACTTTCTTTATCAAGATAATATTTTCCAATTCTTTCTTGAGCTTTCACATATGAATCAAAGTCCTTCAAAACAAAATACTCGTCATTGTGCGCTATAGAGTCATATATGATTTGAAACTTTTCTGCATCTTCTCCTAAAAACCCGTTTATTAGCTGATCTAGCACCAATTCAATTCTAGAATCATTTTCAATAATATCTCTTGGATTGTATTCGAGACTTTCGTAGAGGTCGTAAATTTCTTCTTCTGTCAGGCCGAATAAAACTATATTGTCATTTCCCACTTCTTCATAAATTTCAACATTAGCTCCATCCAAGGTCGCTATAGTCACTGCTCCATTCATCATGAATTTCATATTGCCTGTACCAGAGGCTTCTTTTGTCGTTGTCGATATCTGTTCACTTACATCTGCCGCAGGTATACATTTTTCCGCTAACGAAACACTATAATTTTCTAAAAAAACAACTTTTATTTTATCTCTTATCCGTTTATCATTATTGATGATGTCGGCAACAGTATTTATCAATTTGATTGTTCGTTTTGCAATATAATAACTCGGTGCAGCTTTAGCCGCAAAAATAAAAGTTCTCGGCACAAAATCTTCATCCGGATTTTTCAACAATCTATTATATAGATACATAATATGAAAAATATTCAGTGTCTGTCTTTTATACTCATGCAGTCTTTTAGCATGAATGTCGAATATTGATTTTGTATTAACTTTTATTCCATTGTGTTCTAAAATATAAGCAGCCAATTCATCTTTATTTTTTTGCTTTGCTCTTTCTATCTCATTCTGAAATTTTTCATCATCAACAAATTGCAATAAATCGATGAGCCGCCGAGGTTCTTTAATCCAAGAATCGCCGATATATTTAGTTATGACTTTCGACAATCCCGGATTGCTGTTGAGAAGCCATCTCCTATGTGTTATTCCATTTGTTTTATTGTTGAATCTTGAAGGAAAAATATCATAGAAATCTTTTAGTTCTTTATTTTTTAATATTTCAGTATGCAGCTTTGCAACACCATTTATACTATGACTTCCAACAATTGCAAGATGAGCCAT
Source organism: Bacillota bacterium (assembly GCA_034721975.1). Lineage (GTDB taxonomy): Bacteria > Bacillota > Clostridia > Peptostreptococcales > Acidaminobacteraceae > DAOURC01. Next base: position 21,700 of record JAYENG010000215.1, on the reverse strand, counting down.
TCTTATCTCGCCACGCCCTATAATAGCCATTTCAGTAATCTTATCTTGAGGCTTGTTATATTTTTTATCGAGATCTTTACAAAATCTTCTATTTATCTCTTCAATGATCATATATACTCTCGGCAGAAGCTCTCTAAACATATCTGCTTTCCAACGTTCAAGCGCCTCAGAAAGAATAGTGTGATTTGTATATGAACATGTTTTTACTGTAATTTCCCATGCCTCATCCCACTCAAGATTTTCAATATCTATAAATATTCTCATCAGCTCTGCGATAGCCATAGATGGATGTGTATCATTTATATGAATACTTATATACTCAAATATTTTCTCGATAGGTTTATTCAGTTTTTTATAAGATCTGATTATTCCTTGCACTCCTGCAGAAACGAGGAAATACTCCTGCTTTAATCTCAATGTTTTACCTTCATCATATGAATCATTAGGATACAATACCTGTGAAATAGATTCTACATCGTATTTTTTCTTAACCTCGTCCATATATTCGTCGCGTGTGAAAGTGGTATAATCAGACTCTTTATCAATCACTTCCGCACTCCATAGTCGTAGAGTATTCACAACATTGTTTTCATATCCTACAACCGGTGTATCATACGGAACGGCCAGCACTGGAGACGTATTTTCCAAATAATACTTGCCATCATTATCAATTATCACATTTCCATAATAATGTACCTCGAGTGCTTTATCTGGTTTTTTGATTTCCCATACATTGCGATTAGACAACCATCTATCTGGAAATTCGACTTGATAACCGCGAATTATCTTTTGTTCGAACAAACCGTAGTTATATCTGATTCCTTGGCCATGTCCGGGAATTGAAAGCGATGCCATGGAATCTAGAAAACACGCTGCAAGTCTTCCTAGTCCTCCATTACCAAGTCCTTGATCTTTTTCGATGCTCGCTATATCATCAAGGTCAAATCCGAGTTCTTCCAGACCTTCTTCTACTACATCTTTGATACCTAAGCCTACTAGATTATTGATCAAAAACCTTCCCGTTAAAAATTCTATCGAAAAATAAAAGACTTGCTTTACTTCTTTATCGTTGTATTTATCAATGGTATTAATCCAATCATAAGTCAAATACTCTCTTGTAAGGCACGCTAAAGCCTGATATTTATCCCATCTGGAAACTTCATCTATAGTTCTGCCGCTCTGTAATTTTAAATTTCTGAGATAATCAATTTTGAACTTGTTTCCCGAGAGAGTCATATCCCACCCCTAATCTAATAAATGTTTATATAATTCTTTATATTTCAACGCAGAATTTCTCCATGACAAATCGAGTTTCATCACTCTTTTGATCAGATTGCGCCATTCTTCCTTATTCTCATAGATTTCAATCGCTCTCTTTATCGAAAACAACATTTCATGAGCATTATAATTATCAAAGCTAAAACCTGTACCTTCTTTTGTAAATTTATTATAAGGAACAACAGTATCTTTAAGCCCTCCAGTTTCTCTTACGATGGGAATCGTACCATATCTTTGTGAAATCATTTGACTTAGTCCACATGGCTCAAACAGAGACGGCATTAAAAACATGTCTGCTCCAGCGTAAATTCGATGAGCTGTATCTTCATTGAATTCTATTCTTACCGCCAAATTGTCGAAATCATCACTATAACGCCTAAACATATCCTCATATTTTTTATCACCGGTACCAAGAACAACCAATTGAATATCAAGTGATAAAAGTTCTTCAATAATATGCTCCAGTAAATCCAAACCCTTTTGATCTGTCAATCTTGTTATCATCGCAATTAAAGGCCTATTTTTATTTTTAGAAAGCCCTAAAGCCTCCTGAAGATGTTTTTTGTTTATATATTTATTTGACGAGTTCTTGAAAGAATAGTTTTTTATAATTCTTTTGTCTGTTTCAGGATTATAGATTTCATAATCAATCCCATTTACTATTCCGCTGAGTTTATAATTGTTCTCATTTATTAAATCGTGAAGATTCTCTCCCAAATAAGCTTCTCTTATCTCATTCGAATAATTTTCACTCACCGTTGTCACTGCATCTGAAAACACTATGCCGCTTTTCATGAAGTTCACATTTCCATAAAACTCGACTGCGCCGGAATCAAATTCCGAATAATCCAAATTCAACAATTCACTCATAATATCTTTATTAAAGACACCTTGATACTTCAAATTGTGAATTGTGAATACCGTTTTAATATTCTTGAACTTATCCATATGAGAATAATGTTTTTTCATTAGAAGCGGTATCATTGCTGTATGCCAATCGTTGAAATGTATTACATCGGGGGCGAAATCAATCATTTTGATCGCTTCCAGTACAGCTCTACAAAAATACGAATATCTTTCACCATCGTCGAAATAACCATATAACTCGTCTCTTTTAAAGTAGTATTCGTTATCGATGAAATAATACTGTAAATTATTGTAAACGGTTGTACTTACTCCAACATATTGCTCACGCCAACCCACCTCTACTTCACCACTTGCAACTTCATTTTCTTTTAAAGGTATCGTTTTATTATGAAAATTTTTCGGCGTCATAACTCTGATATCCATTCCCTCTTCTTTTAAAGCTTTAGGTAAAGAATAAGCGACATCTGCCAATCCACCGGTTTTGCTAAAAGGAACTACTTCTGCTGAAACAAATAATATCTTCATACACTCCTCCATTTCAAATGTTCTCCCTAACAATATATGGATGACTCACATCACCGCTAAATGTTTTTCTTTCACCAATAACAACATCTTTTTCTAAAATCATACTATTGATGCTCGATGTTTTATTTATTACAACATCTCTCAGCAATATGCAATTTCTTACAATAGCCCCTTTTTTAACATGTACATTTCTAGATAATATCGAATTCTCAACTACTCCCTCAATCACACAGCCTGAACTTATAAATGAATTGCATGTATACGATTCATCTCCATAAAACGTAGGCGGGGAATCCTTTACCCTTGTATAAATCAAGCTATCACTATTAAACAATTCATTTCGAATATCTCTATCTAATAAATCCATGTTGGTTTTATAATAGTTTTTTAATGAATTTATGCATGCCAAATATCCTTCAAAAGGGTATCCATATACCTTGAGATGACCAACTTGATTCATTATGCTTTCTTTAAGATGCCTTACACTACCGACATGAATCGCTTCTTCTATTATTTCTACCAATAAATCTTTTTTCATCAAATACATTTCCATCGAAATATTATAAATTTCTTTCTTCCCTAAATTTTTACCGATACTCATAACTTCCAAGCCATCAGAAAAATTAACGGTATCACAATCAATAAATCTTTCGTTGTCATTTTTCATTCGTTTATACATTATAGTTATATCGGCACCTGATTCTTTGTGCTTCTCCAACATTCCTTTATACTCCACGTTGCAAATCATATAACTCCTCGATAACAAAACATATTCTTGAGTTGATCGCTTTATATGATTAATCATAGATTTAAATACTTCGATATCACCTTTTTTCTGAACGACATCCACTGAGGATACTTCGGGATTAAAAATATTTAAACCATCATTTTTTCTATCTAAGTCCCAACACCTTCCATAGCCTACGTAATTATATATAGATCTGGCTTTCTCTTCGGTGCTAATCGTTATATTGACAATACTGCTGTTGACCATATTGGATAATATGAAATCAATGACGCGATAACGACCGCCTATAGGAATAGTGGCAATTGTACGCGTATATGTTAAATCTTTAAGTTTTTCAGATGATTCACTCAAATTAATAATTCCCATTATTTCAGTCATGATTTGGCCCCCTTTATTATTTAATCAATTACTTATTATCATCCTTTTCTTTAATAATGATTTCATTTTCACTTCCAATAATTTCAGTCCCGCTTTTTACTACCGTCCCGCTCATTACTATGGCTTTAGAAATAGAGACATTTTCTTCAATAATCACATCCGGCATAATAACAGACTCAACTATAGATGAATTTTTCCCGATCTTTACTTTAGTGGAAACAATTGATTTTATAACATTTCCATCTACTACACAGCCGTCATTAACAAGACTTGACTCTATATTTGCATATTCTCCAATGAACTGTGGCGGACTTATCGGATTTACCGAATAATTTTTCCAATTCGGATTGAACAAATCAAGCTTTTCTCCATCTCTTATCAAGTCCATATTGGCTTCCCATAAACTTTCCACAGTTCCTACGTCTCTCCAATATCCGCTAAACTCGTAAGCAAATATATTTGCATTGTCATTTAGGAGTGTAGGTATAATATCTTTGCCGAAGTCGTTGCTTGATTTATCGTCGTTTTGATCATTTATCAATGCTTTTTTCAATACATTCCAATTAAATATATATATCCCCATTGAAGCCAATGTACTCTTCGGTTTTTCTGGTTTTTCATCAAAATCAAAAATTCTATTATTTTCATCTGCACTTAAAATTCCAAATCTCGAAGCTTCCTTGATGTCTACATCGATAACCGCTATAGTCAATTCAGCATTCGTTTTTTTATGATATTTAAGCATTTTTGTATAATCCATATTGTAAATATGGTCTCCAGAGAGTATTAAAACATACTCCGGTTTAAATCTGTCAATAAAAAAAATATTTTCATAAATAGCATTTGCCGTTCCTTTATACCATCTTCCTCCCGTTTTATCACTATAAGGAGACAAGACTCTAACTCCACCATATCGTCTATTTAAATCCCATGGAGCCCCGATTCCTATATGTGTGTTTAAGATATATGGTTCATACTGAGTAAGAATTCCTACCGTGTCTATCTCTGAATTGGCACAATTGCTTAAGGCAAAATCAATAATTCTATATTTACCTCCAAAGGGTACAGCCGGTTTAGCGATTTCATACGTTAGCTGTTTCAACCTCGAACCTTGGCCTCCAGCTAAAATCATAGCAATCATTTCTTTCTTGTAATGTATCATCTTTTTACCTCCTCGCTCTCTATGGGCTTAAATTTGAAATACATCGTAGCAAGTGGAGCTATGTCAATTTTTATTGACTGCATTCTTCCATGCTTGTTGTTTTTTCTAGCAATTATATCGCCGTTATCACCATATCCCGATCCTCCATATTCTAAAGCATCAGTATTCATTATTTCTTTATATTTACCCATAAATGGCACGCCAATCTCATAATTTTCATAAACAACAGGAGTGAAGTTGCATACCACAACAATATGCTCCCCTTTATCACCGTTTCTCACAAAAGATACTATGCTCTGTTCATTATTTGAGAAATCAATCCATTCGAAACTTTTATAAGAATCGTCATTTATATAAAAAGATGGTTCCTCTTTATATAGATGGTTTATTTTTTTTGCAAATGAACTCATTTCAACGTGTTTATCATATTCATCTAAAAACCAATCAATCTCTCTCTCGTAATTCCATTCAATGAATTGCCCTATTTCTCCACCCATAAACAGAAGTTTCTTCCCTGGATAAGCATACATATATCCATAAAACATTCTAAGACCAGCAAATTTCTGCCAATAATCACCCGGCATTTTATCGATAAGAGATTTTTTCCCGTGTACAACTTCATCATGCGATAAAGGTAGAATAAAATTCTCGGTGAATGCATACATAATGGAAAATGTAATAGCCTTATGCATATCTCTTCTTCCGATATAATCCGTTTCGACGTATTCCAACATATCGTTCATCCAACCCATATTCCATTTGAAGTTGAATCCCAATCCGCCATCCTGTATCGGTTTAGTAACTGCCGGCCACGCACTCGATTCTTCCGCTATCATCAATGCTTTGGGATATCTGGCAAACACTTCTTTGTTAAGCTGTTGCAAAAACTCTACAGCAAATTCATTTTCTTCACTATCCGGTGTAGTGTATCCCCTATGCAACATAAACGCCACAGCATCTACGCGTAAACCGTCAATGTGAAATTTATCAAAAAAGAACAATGCGTTGGATATAAGAAACGACTTCACTTGATTCTTTGCATAATCAAAATTTGTTGTTCCCCACTCCTCATTATCAGAAAACCTTTTGTCGATATGTTCATAAAGTTTTGTACCATCAAAGTTTTTTAGTCCATGCTCGTCATTGCAAAAATGACATGGTACCCAATCCAAAATCACAGAGATATCGTTTCTATGAAATTCATCTACAAAATACATAAATTCCTTCGGAGTGCCGTATCTGGAAGTTATAGAATAATAACCCGTAGCTTGATATCCCCAAGATCCATCAAAAGGATGTTCCGTGACAGGCATTATTTCCACATGTGTATATCCATACTCTTTAACATGTTTTACGAGCTTGTCCGCCAATTCTACATATGAAAGATATTCACCGTTTTCATTGTATTTCCACGACCCCAAATGCACTTCGTATACATTCATCGGAGATTTATAGTGATTGGTTATTTTTCTTTTCTCCATGAATTTTTTATCCCGCCACCTATAACCTCTTAAATCATAAACACATGATGCGGTGCTCGGTTTTACTTCAGTATAAAAGGCAAACGGGTCCGCCTTTAAAACAACATTGCCTTCACTTGATTCAACAGCGTATTTATATAGCTCTCCTTCATGCAAGTCGGGAACAAACAGATACCATATTCCGGTGTCTTCTACCGGCAACATCTTATGTTTTTCTCCTTGCCAATGATTAAAATCTCCAACTATCTCCACAGATTTTGCATTTGGAGCCCAAACATTGAATTCAACACCTAAGGTCTTATTCCGTTTTTTCAGATGTGCACCAAAAAACTCATAAGCTCTATAATTTTTCCCTTTGTTATACAAATATATATCCAAATCATTTCTCTTTAGCAGTTTTTTAATCATCTTTGCACCTCGCAATAACATTTTTAACATTATAACACTCTTCAATCAATTAAATACTTAAAATTGCAAGAATTTTCATATTATGATATATAAAAAAAGACCTTGTCAAGGTCTTAAACATTCTGAATAGCTGGCTTCCAAACATTTTTCAATCTTCCATATATAAACGAAGTCACAAATCCACTCAATCCTCCACTTACAAATGAAATAGCTATTATAATGTAAACAGGATCTACAGCCCTACTGAATAATAGGAAGTACATCATTACCGAGCCAACTGCATTAGCCACTCCTCCAGCCAATATATTGACTAAAAGCATATTTTTATTTTTAAGTGGTACCAATACGAATTCCGCTCCGATGCCACTGGCAATATATATAGCCAATCCGACAGGTTGCATTCCCATAATCATCATCGCCAATATTCCCTGTAATGCAGAAAATCCTATGACAGCAAACGGTTTACCTACAAATCTGAATATAAGTGTCAACCACATCATGTAAAATATTCCGCCTACCAAACCATTCGGCACACCAAACGAAGAGACCACCATAGCAGATATTGATTTAACCATCGGTTTAGTTACTATCGATAATGCTGCTATTATCGCTATCAATATAATTTCTCTTAACTCAAATTTTTTAAACATCTATAATTCCCCCATTTTTATAATCTCTTTTTTTATTTCAGAGTATTTGATTTCTCTGTTTTCACTTGTTATGTAATAAAAACTACTATCACTATGATTTTTTACAGCATTCAAAAATTCTTCATCTTCACCCCTTATAGATGCTATGACTACATGATATGAATCATTTATACACTCCATGATTTTATTCTTAAAACTATAAGCATTCTTTTCTATTGTACCTATTTCATCCATAAGAATGATTCCATTTCTTTGCAAACTCTTCTCAAGTAAATAAACCCCGTAATTTTCAAACACATCATTATAAGGCATCACATTTTTATAACTTATAATCCTGCCTATCATTTGATTTTTCTTTTCGATATCGCTCAGATCAATATCTATTGGGTACTCTTGAATATAAAAACCTACTCTTTCGCCGTCTTCAACCAGCGGTAGAGTCTTAAACCCTTGCACTTCCAACTTCAATTCCTTGATCAATTTATCTATAATAAAACTTTTCCCTGAATTGATTTCTCCGCTGATTATTATATTTTTGATTCAAATCACCTCCTCGTTATATATTTGATAATAGAACGCAGATAAAAAATTAAAAAATCCGATTATAAATTTCTTCAATTGCATTCCCGACCTCTTTTTCATACCGGTCGAATTTAACAATCAAATCCTTCGCATCATCTGTCAAGACAGAACCGCCGCCGTTGATTCCACCGGTCTGTCTCTCGAGAACGATAATCCCCAATTCTTTTTCGATGGTGTTGATCAATTTCAAAGCCTTGCTGTAAGACATTCCTATTTCAGTCGCCGCTTTGTTGATGGACCCATCAGATTCGATTTTCATCAATAATTCTCTCGGACCTTTTCCAAAAACTTTTGCATTCCCATTTACCAACCATACTTTCCATGCAGTTTTCATTCAATCACTACCCTTATATATATAATTCTATATTCATATTACAATTCCTTTAGAAAACAAATACAATAAAAGAGCGTTATATTCTTATATATATAGCGCTTTTTTACAAAAATATCTTCAATATATACTTTTTTAATCCATTTTTACAGCGAGCAGCATGTCACATTATATTTTGCCAATCTCAAAACTGTTTCCACATGTGTGAATACTGGCTCGAAGACATGATATCTTTAACTTTAATCAACATTTTGATGCTTTTAAACGAACTAATTATCAACTATATTTCACAACTTAAACAGTATGGTTATCATCAATGATAATTGCGATAATAATAACATCAATTTATAGCACATCATTATCCTTCAATTTCTCAAGAACCTTTGCATCTGAAACTATTCTATTTATCTATTGCTACTTCACCAATGTGAATCTTGGTGCCTTCCTATTTAAATGCTACTTAGAAACGGTCCATAACTTCTTTAATCACCTTTGGTGCTTTTCTACACTTTTCTTCTGAAACTGCACAAACTGCAAATCTTATACCTTTTCCTAGCGGTACTATAAAAATATTCTTTTTAGTTAATGCTTCACTTATTTCATACGGTTTATCACAAGGTAAACTGACAAAGAACCCATCTCTATAAGGTAATAACTCTAAACCAATTTCATCTGCTACTTCAACGAAAGCTTCGGCTCTTTTTCTTAGCATTACTTTGTATTGATTTTTTTCTTCTGTATATTTTGCAAATAGCTCTTTGTTATTAAAGATTTCAGCAACAACAAGCATAGCGCCTCTATTGCCATTAGACCAATTTGCTCTACCGGAATGAAGACTTGATACTCTAAATTCATCTACAATTAGTTCATTAGATGATATACCAATAATCGCACCTAATCTTAAACCATACATAGTATACCCTTTTGACGTGCTAAACACTGCCATTGTAAAAATATTATCAGGAAGATTTGAGAATTTTGTGAAGAATGCTCTTTTTTCATCTTTCTCCCCTGCAAAATCAATATATGCTGCATCAACCAACAAAATGATTTTCTTATCAGGATTCTTTGCTTCTTCCTTTACAAATTCTAAAATTTCATCCCACTCGTCGTCCGATACACTGTAACCAGTCGGGTTATGAGCAGGCGTATTGATGATTGCCATCAATCGATCTTGCTTATCTAAAATTGCTTTAAATTTTTCTTTGAAATCTTTTACATTAAAATTTCCTTCCTCTGAAAACAATTGGAAAGTTGAAATCTTTCTTCCAGCTTCTTCCGAGATTGTTTTATAAGGAGACCAAAACCAATCAGAAGTAAGAATTTCATCACCTTCTTCTGTATAGTTCCACATCGCTACTTTTAAAGCACCTGTTCCACCTGGCGTTGCTACTACCCTAATGTGAGCATCTGGCTTATAACCTGCGAAGAACGTCTCTTCAACAGCCTCTAGGTATTCTGGCATTCCAGCGATAGGAGCATATGCTGAGATTTTCTCGTTTGGCATATCCTTTAAAACCCCGAAAACAGAATCAAAAGCAATTAGTTTACCGTCATCATCCATCAAAGCACCTAATGTAGAGTTGGTAACATTTTCTTTTCCATACTTTATTATTGCTTCTTGTGCTTTCCCGGCAATTGCAAAAATTGCATCTGCTTTTGCTGGCCACTTCGCGTGCTTTGCAACCATGCTATTTAACATAATATCCTCCTCGTATTCTAATAACCTATTTCACATATGCCTTTTTAACCGCTTCTGATACATTTTTCAACACTTTCTTATCAAACGGCTTCGGTAAAATATAGTCTTCACAAATTTCTTCATCGTCAATCGAATTGGCAATTCCATATGCCGCAGCAATCTTCATATCCTCGGTGATTTCTTTTGCCCTTACATCCAAGGCTCCTCTAAAGATTCCCGGGAAAGCAACGACGTTATTGACCTGATTAGGATAATCGCTTCTTCCAGTACCTACAATCAACGCCCCTGCCGACTTCGCTACAGCCGGATCCACTTCAGGAATCGGATTCGCCATCGCAAAGACGATAGATTCGGAATTCATAGCCTTGATATCTTCTCCATCTAATAAATTTCCTTTGGAAACTCCAATAAATACATCTTTGTTCTTGATGACATCGTGAATGCTTCCTTTTTCCATCAACCTGTTGGTAATTAAGGCGATTTCTTTTTTATAGCTATTGAGTCCTTCTTTTCCTTCATATATCGCACCCTTGCTATCGCATACGACAATATCTTTCACTCCGACTTTCAACAACAATTTTGTAATGGCGATTCCAGCAGCGCCAGAACCGTTGACCACGATTTTAATGTCTTCAAACTGAAGTTTCTTAAGTTTAAGTGCATTTATTAGTCCAGCTAAAACCACCACTGCCGTTCCATGTTGATCGTCGTGAAAAACAGGGATGTCCAATTCTTTTTTTAATCTTTCCTCTATTTCAAAGCACCTTGGAGCAGATATATCTTCAAGGTTGATGCCTCCATAATTTCCAGCAATCAATTTAACTGTATTTACAATTGTATCTATATCCTTCGATTCAATCAAAACAGGGAATGCATCGACATTTCCGAACTCCTTGAACAGCACAGCTTTTCCTTCCATCACAGGTAAAGACGCTTTGGCTCCGATATCTCCAAGTCCTAAAACAGCACTGCCGTCTGTTACAACTGCTACAGTGTTTCCCTTTGATGTCAAATCATAAATGCGCTCAGGTTTATCATATATTTCCATACACACATCTGCAACTCCTGGAGTATAAGCAAGTGATAACTCTTCTATATTGTTAACAGGAGCTTTTGATACGATTTCCAATTTGCCGACTATTTTCTCATGTAGTTCTATCGATCTTTTGCCATACTCCATTTAAAGCACCTCACTATAAATATCATTTCCATAACTATCTATCCCGACATAAAGCGGCATATCTTCAACATACAGTTTCCTGATAGCTTCTGTTTCTAAATCTTCAAAAGCTATGATTTCACTTTCTTTGATAGAGTTGCTTATAAGCGCTCCGATTCCACCAATGGCGATGAAATATACAGCTTTATATTCATTCATATAGTTTCTAATGTCTTCACTTCTTTTTCCTTTGCCGATAGTCCCTTTTAATCCGAGTTTTAAAAGAGGCAGAGTCATTTTATCCATTCGATAACTTGTAGTAGGTCCTGCTGAACCGATAACTTCACCAGGTTTGTTGGGAGTCGGTCCGACATAGAAAATCACCTGCTCATTCACATCGAAAGGAAGATCTTCATCCTCATCGATTAGTTTCAACAACTTTTTATGAGCAGCGTCTCTTGCAGTATAAATATAACCCGATAACAATACTTCATCACCAGCTTTTAAAAGGAGAATTTCCTCTTTTTTCAGAGGAGTGGAAATTTTTCTAATCATAATACAATCTCCTTATGTCTCGAAGAATGACAATTGATATTGACAACCACCGGCAATCCGGCAATATGTGTTGGAAACATCTCGACATGAACTCCCAATGCAGTTGTATTTCCACCCATCCCCATAGGACCGATATTTAGAGAATTAACTCTTTTCATCAACGTTTCCTCGATTTTTCTCGCTTCTTCGTCCTCATTCACAGAATCAAGCTCTCTCAGCAATGCGTGTTTCGCCATCAAAGCCGCTTTTTCTATAGTTCCGCCAATTCCTACTCCGAGTATTATCGGAGGACAAGGATTTGGCCCAGCCTTTTTCACAGCATCCACGACAAAATCCAAAACACCGTCTAATCCATCACTCGGCTTTAAAAGAATCATTCTAGACATGTTTTCACTACCAAAGCCCTTGATGACAACCGATATTTTAACTTCATCGCCTGGTACAATATTATAATGAACAATTGCAGGAGTGTTGTCCTTGGTATTCTTTCTTATCAAAGGACTGACAATGCTTTTTCTAAGATATCCATCCATATAAGCTTTTGCGACATTTCGATTGATGACATCTTCGATATAATCGCCTTCCAACAAAACGCCTTGACCGATTTCAAGAAATACTACAACCATCCCCGTATCCTGGCAAAGAGGTATTCTCTTTGTCTCTGACAATAAATAATTTTCTTCGATCTTGGCTAAAATGCTCTTAGCTCTCGCCGATTCTTCAATTTCTATTTGATTGCCAATTTTCTCTTTAACATCATTTGGTAATACAAAGTTTATTTCCATTAAAGAATCATATACCGCTTTCCCGATTCCATCTGTTTGAATTATTCTCATATTACTTTTTCCCTTCAGTCGTTTTCATAAAACTTTCAGATTCAATAATAAACCTAGTGTGATAACCTTCTCCTATCTTATCCTTTTCATCATAAGCAACAACCTTGAATATTAATTTCTTTCCATCAATCTCCATTAATTCTGCTGTAGCACTCGCTTTCATACCCATAGGAGTTGCAGCCAAGTGTTTCACATCCAAGTGAATCCCCACCGTCTGATATCCCTTTGGCAGGTGTAGATCAACAGCTTTCAACGCTGCATTTTCCATTAATCCAATCATCATAGGTGTAGAAAGAACATACATATTTCCCGAACCGAAGGCTACAGCCGTATCCTTTTCTTCAACAACAATTTCACTTGTAAACGACATCCCAGTTTTTAAATCAAATTCCACACTATTTCTCCTTATGTGAAAATACCCATTCTTATGAATGGGTACTTTCGTCATCTTTAGTAATTTCAGCTTCTTCAGCTTTTTTTTCAGCAATATCTTTCATTTCTTTTTCTAATTTAGCAGCTTCTTCAGCCTCTTTTGCTTTTTTTATTTTTTCAGCCTCTTCGGCCTCTTCTTCTTTTAATTTCAACTCTTTCAACGCTTCAAATCCTTCAGTGAATACAAGCTCAAATTCCTCACTATGAATAGTCTCATATTCAAGCAATGCATTGGCCATATTATGAAGTTTATCAATATTTTCACTTAATAATCTATATGCCTCATCATAAGCATTATCTACAATTCTTCGAACTTCGCGGTCTATTTCAGCCGCAACATGTTCTGAATAATTTTGCTTAGTTGTCATATCTCTACCAAGGAACACTTCTTCGCCATCTTCATACGACATTTGAGATAAATTATCACTCATCGCATACTTAGTTACCATTGCACGGGCAACTTTAGTTACACGGCTGAGGTCATTTTGTGCTCCAGTGCTTATATCATCTAAAATTATCTTTTCAGCTATACGACCACCTAAGAATACAATCAAATCTTTTTCCATACGGCCTTTCGTCATATAACTTCGGTCTTCTGAAGGCAACTGCATAGTAAACCCGCCAGCTCTTCCTCTTGGTATTATTGTTACTTGATGTACAGTATCCATGTCCGGAAGCAATCTCGCCAATAGCGCATGTCCAGATTCATGGTATGCTGTAATCGTTCTTTCTCTTTCACTTACCACTTTGCTTTTCTTTTCTACACCAGCTATGACTTTAGTTGTTGCATCTTCAATTGCTTTCATATTAATATTTTTGTAATTTTTTCTTGCAGAAAGCAATGCTGCTTCATTCAAAATATTTTCTAAATCAGCAGGTGTGAATCCTGGTGTTCTTCTCGCTAAAACTTTAAAATTTATATCTTCATCCAACGGCTTGTTTTTAGCGTGCAATCTTAACATTTCTTCTCTTTCCTTGATATCAGGAATTCCTATTGTCACTTCTCTATCAAATCTACCCGGTCTTAACAACGCAGGATCAAGAATATCAGGTCTATTTGTGGCAGCCATGATTATAATGCCTTCATGATCTCCAAAACCATCCATTTCAACCAACAACTGATTTAATGTCTGCTCTCTTTCATCATGTCCTCCACCGAGTCCAGCACCTCTTTTTCGTCCAACTGCATCAATTTCATCTATGAAAATTATACACGGTGGGTTTTTCTTAGCATTGTCAAATAAATCTCTTACCCTAGATGCCCCAACTCCAACAAACATCTCTACAAACTCAGAACCACTTATGCTATAAAAAGGTACGCCGGCTTCACCTGCTACAGCTCTAGATAAATATGTTTTTCCTGTTCCAGGAGGACCTACCATTAAAATACCCTTTGGTATTCTTGCTCCTAAATTTACATATTTTTTAGGAAATTTGAGAAAATCTACGACTTCCTCCATTTCTTCTTTTTCTTCACTCAATCCTGCTACATCGCTGAAATTTATAATTTTTCCCTCATCCGGTTTATTAAGTTTAGCTTTGCTTTTACCGAACGACATAACTTTGCTTCCCCCGCCTTGCGAGTTTTGCATAAACACAAACCAAAAAACAACAAATATTAAAATCATAAACACTGAAGGTAAAATATCGACAAACCAAGGTGTCTCAATTGGCGGTATGCCTTCAAGTGTAATGACTGCACCTTCTTCTTGTGCTAAATTAAATATATAATCGCCAAATGAATCTCCCATAACTTCAGGAATATATGATTCAAACTGTGTTCCGTCAGAAAGAGTTCCAGAAATTCTGTTTTCAGCCATATCGACTGTACTTATATTTCCATCGTGTATCTCATTAAGCAATTGCGTAAAATCAAATTCTTCAATTTCTTGCGGTTGTTGCCAATAAATTCTTACAAAATAAAGGATTATTATAAAGATAAGAATGTAAAAGGTCAATCCTCTAAAATATTTTTTCACTATTTTCCTCCTTAAAATCTCTTAATACATCTATTTATTCTAACATAATTATATTGCCGTTACAATAATTCGATTTTAATTTTCAGTATCCTGGTAGTATTGTTTTTCACTCTATAACTATCACTTAATCTATACCCACCAATCCAAAAAATCTCTCTTGAATCTTCAAAAATTAGAATTTTATCTCTTTTTTCTCTAGAAATCTTTTCATCGATAAAATATTTTTTCAATTTTTTACTTTTTCCTTTTAACCCTAAAGGAGCAAATCTGTCACCATCTTCTCTACTTCGAAGAATAATATCTCCCTCAATCTGATTATAATCAAAACAAGCCATAAATTTATCGCCTTTTAAAATTTTATTACCGTCGAAAACTTTCAATGTTATTTTATATGATTCATCCTCGGTAATCGCCACCAGGTTTTCACCAAGAGTTAACCGATGATTGAAGTTCGTTTTTTCGCAGTTTTGTTTCTCGCTTATTATCAATTTCCCATTTTCAATTTGAAAAACAATGTTCTTTATAATAACTTTTTTTCCTGTTCGACCTTTCAAAATCACTTTTTCAAGTTCATCGACTTGACCAGAAGAAATATCTCTTAAATACCCAATCCTACTTCCTATTATCTTTCTTAAAACTCTTGAGCGAATTGCAGGATGCAAACCATCAAGTTCATCAATAGAAATATCGTCTAGCTTGAATTTATCAAATTCTTTCAAAGCTTCTCCATCGAGATAATCCAAGTCTTTTTGAATAATTTCAACGTTTCTATAAATTGTATCGATTAAATTTGGATTATACGTTTCAATCATATGAGGAATCAAATTGATCCTCACTTTATTTCTAAAATATTCCGTCTCGAAGTTTGTATGGTCAATTCTAGGTTTTAAATCGTTTTTTTCGCAAAAAGCTTCAATTTCTTCGCGATCACACCCTAATAAGGGTCTGATGAATTTCTCGTCTCTGATATACTTGATTGATGCAAGTCCATCAATTGCGGCACCTCTTATCACTCTCATCAAAAATGTTTCAACTTGATCGTTCTTATTTTGAGCGATGGCTATCTTGTCGCCATCTACATCTGAACAAACTTTTTCGAATAGCTCATACCTGACTTTTCTTCCTATCTCTTCTTCTGTCATTTTAAGCTCTTTTGACATCTTAGGAATATCCTTTTTAAAAGAGTAGATTGGAACATTCTCATCTTTGCACAAATTCTCCACATATTCCTGATCTGCATCAGCCAAAGCTCCCCTTATCATATGATTGAGATGGGCAGCAAACAGCTCGATTTGATATTTCTCTTTTAAAGCTAATAAACCATATAACATGGCAACCGAATCAGGACCACCCGATAGTCCTACTACTATTTTATCACCAATTTCTATTAAGTTGTGATCCTCAATGGTCTTTTCCATTCGCCTGATCATATCGCACCTATTTTCCTGTAATATCGATATCCTTAACCATAACAGAAGGGCTTCCTACACTACCCATGTTATTAGGTAAATAAAATTCCAGGTCTTCTCCAATTTTTTCAACATTATTAAAAACATCCATTATATTCCCTGCAATGGTTATATTGTCTACAGTTCCAACAATTTCTCCGGATTCGATGAGATATCCCTGAGCAGGCAAAGAAAAATCGCCAGAAATTGCATTAAGTCCTGAATGAAGCGCCTGAAGTTCAATAATTAAAATTCCATTTCCCATTTCCTTTATCATTTCTTCAAGAGTTCCCTGAGAAGGTTTTATAAATAAATTTGTATGAGAAATTCCAAGCGAAGATTTAACGCCACTTCTTATTGCATTGCCAGTATTTTCGGAATTCATTTTTTTTGCTGTCTTTGAATTATGAAGATATCCTTTCAATACTCCTGATTTTATCAGATTCTTTTCCTTTGTCAACATTCCTTCATCATCAAATTTTCTATGAATATAAGCTGATTTTTCAAAGGGACTATCAATTATAGTCAACAAATCATTTCCTACTCTTCTATTGACCTTTTCTTTTAAAACACTTATTCCTTTATCTACCATTTCAGCAGAGAAAATACCAGAAAATGCATTAAGAAATTCCGCAGAAACATCTTTCCTAAGAATTACATCATAAACTCCCGAAGGAACTGATTCCGCTTCTAATAAACCAGTTGATTCTTTATATACATTGTCAATCAATTCATCAGCATTGAATTTCTCTGGATTTTTATCCGCTAAAATCTTCATTGCAGTCTTGCCTTTTGAATCATTTTTAGCAAGCGCTGACAAAACATAGTAAAATAGATTCATTTTCTGAGATAACTGGACTCCTTTTGAATTTCTAATCACTGTATAATTCTCAATTTCAACATACATGTTGTACGGAACTTCTGAAATTAAATTATCTTTTCCCTTAAGTTTTTTTTCGTTTTCAATCATAGTTTCAATCACCATAGAGTAATCGCTCTTTATCAACGATTTGTCAAAATCTTCACTATCATCTATTATACTCTCTTCACCAATAATCTTTTCATCGTCTACATCCATAAGCTGCGAATTAGAAATAATCGCCAAAAGAGCTTCGTCGATAATCGATTCATCGATTAATTCTGAATAATAATAACCCATTTTGCCTTTATATTCTCCCCTGATGGAAACACCTGATTCTTCAGAAATTTGATAATTATCCAATTGTTCTCTAAAGATTTTTGCATTGAATTCTTTTCCTTCTTGATAGAAAAGTTCAATATTTTCGAATCCACTTTCAAACGCTTTTTCTTCGAGCTGTTTATAAAACACATCTATTTTCATCATTTTTCCTCACTTCTTCCACCAACAGTCATGGATTTAATTCTTACAGAAGGTTGACCGACATTTACCGGTATGGATCCACTGACAGATCCGCACATTCCTTGACCAAAATCGAGATTGTCACCTACCATATCGATATTGTTCAGCGTTTCAAACCCAGTTCCTATTAACGTCGCACCTCTAACCGGCTCTTCAATCTTCCCGTTTCTGATCATATATCCTTCCATAACGGCGAAATTAAACTCTCCGGTTGCTGGATTGACAGATCCTCCGCCCATATACTTGCAATAAAGTCCGTACTCTGTAT
The DNA here is from genome assembly GCA_034721975.1 of Bacillota bacterium. Lineage (GTDB taxonomy): Bacteria > Bacillota > Clostridia > Peptostreptococcales > Acidaminobacteraceae > DAOURC01. The sequence continues at coordinate 3,530 of JAYENG010000215.1, read as the reverse complement.
TCTCGATAATTTCGTTGAATTTTGAATCTCCATTATCTATATAGGTATTGGTCATTCTTGAAGTAGGTGCATATTTATATGACTGCCTTCTTCCTGAACCTGTTGATTTCTCGTTCATAATCTTCCCATTAAGCCTATCCACCATGTAAGATTTCAGTATTCCTTTTTCTATCAATACATTTTTTTGTGCTCTATTGCCTTCATCGTCGTAATTTTGTGAACCCCATGCATTTTTTATAGTTCCATCATCAATGGCAGTTACCAAATCAGATGCTACTTTCTGTCCTGTTTTTCCCGAATAAACGGATATTCCTTTAGCTACACTTGTCGCTTCTAAACCATGACCACTCGCCTCATGAAACAAGACACCTCCGAAGCCATTATCAAGAACAACAGACATTTGACCACTTGGTGCATATTTTGAATTTAAAGACGTTTTGGCAATCCTGGCTGCTTCATCACCTAAAAATTCAACATCCACAGTATTATAAAAATCAAATCCTCGATGAGCACCTTTATTCATTGAACCCGTCTGGATATCACCATTCGCTTCAGCGCTTGCACTTACAGACAATCTAGTTCGAACTCTCTCATCTTCGATATACAAACCATCAGTATTGGCAATGATGATTTCCTGCTTGTAGTCGACATAATTCGAGACCACTTGTTTAATGACTTCATCGTGATTTTTTGCCGACCTAGAAATTCTCTGCATCAAATCGATTTTTTCTTCATCAGCCACATTTCTAATGTTTAACACATTGTGATAGTCGACTCTTTCAGTAGTGCTAAAAGGTACGACTTCAACATCATTATTTATTGTTTTTTGATGAACAGCTTTTCTTACCATTTCAATGAGATTCTCCGAATTTAAATTGTTTGTGTAAGTATAGACACTATTAAGGCCAAAATATATCCTGATTCCTATTCCAAAATCTCTGCCTTTAACACCTTTTTCAAGTTTTCCTGCAATCATCTGATAACTATTGTTTATGCGATTCTCAATAAACACTTCAGCAAAATCTCCACCTAACCTCAAAGCTTCAAATAAAACATCCTGTATCGCCTTTTGATTAATCATAATTTTCCTCCAAATCTAGTTCATAGAGATAGCTATCTCTATATTCTCCATCTAATTTAAATACATTTTTTTCATTCAAGAAATCAATCCAGCCACCGTCTTCACTCATAGATGTAAAAACATCCTCTCCAGTTTTTTTACCCATATGCACAATAAATTCAAACACTTCTTCAAAATCTCCATCAAAATAAACAATCGATAAAAAACTTCCGTTAAATTTCAAGATTGATAAGATTATCTTGTTTTGTTTATGCTTGTAAACTTCATTTCTAGAAACAAGTCCCTCCAATAAATCATTATCTCCTTTAAGAAATGTAAAATCAACCCCCAGATATTCTTTATTGAAATCAAATCACTCTATCTGATCATAACTATTTATATCAGTTACATTATAATTTTTAAATTATCTCTTGGTATTTATCATCAGGTTTCATCCTTGTAAACATAAAATCCCTCCCACACCTATTTTATACAGAAAAAAAAAAGAATTCAAAATCGAATTCTCTTTTTTTCTGGAGCTGGTGATGGGACTCGAACCCGCAACCTGCTGATTACAAGTCAGCTGCTCTTCCAATTGAGCTACACCAGCATATTATGGCGATCTGGATGGGATTCGAACCCACGACCTCTAGCGTGACAGGCTAGCGTTCTAACCAGCTGAACTACCAGACCATAATGGTGGGAGTAATAGGGCTCGAACCTATGACCCTCTGCTTGTAAGGCAGATGCTCTCCCAGCTGAGCTATACTCCCATATGTCTGACCGAATCAGACAAGATAAATATTACAGCAATTAATCATCTTTGTCAACAACATTTTTTTCATGATAATATCCTTCCAAATTATCATAATCGCTTACTATTACAGATTCAGATTCAATCATTATAAGTATACGCTGCAATATCAATATTCCAGCATTTATTATATCTGCTCTCAATGCATCTAAGCCAACAACATTTCTTCTTTCATCATTTGTCATGTTGATTAATCTATTAAAAAGTCCATCAATATTTTCTTTCCTAATTATACTTCCATGAATTTTTTCGCGTTCATACTTTTCCAATTGATTTTTGATAGAAGAAATTGTTGTTATAGTACCCCCGATGCCAATAGCAACAGCTCTTACATTTTTTAGGTATTTTCCGATCACAACATCTATATAGTCCTTCATAGCATCTATTTCAATTTGTTTTGGAGGGTCGCTCAATTTGAATTTTTCAGTCAATCTGACAGCACCGATATCAAAACTTTTCATTTTGACCAACTCCCCCTCATCAACTTCAATGAGTTCGGTGCTTCCCCCACCTATATCAATAATTAAACAACTATTTTCCATCATATCATTCAATCCCGTTATGACACCGATATAGCCCATCCTAGCCTCATCTTCTCCAGATAAAACTTCTATATGGACTCCCGTCTGTTTATGTACTCTGCTTAGAAAAACATCTTTATTCGCCGCATCTCTGACAGCACTTGTAGCCATAGCATATATTTTGTCAACATTGTTATTTTTACAAACTTCAATCAATTTTTTAATTCCATCAATTGTACGATTCATTGCAAGTTCTGAAAGCATTTTGCTTTCATTTACACCTTCACCAATTCGCGTAATTTCCATATATTTTTTACTTGATATCAATTCTTCTTTATTTGGAATCAATAATCTTACCGAATTTGTGCCTATATCGACAATTCCAATTTTCATAGTTCTCTCCCATTACAAAAACCGGGATTCCCCGGTTTTATTTTTTAGAATTATGTCCATTACTTCTACGAGACTTCGCCGCTTTCGTAGATTTCAATTTTTCCTCACTTACTTTCATAAAATCTGAAATAAGGCTCTCAAAATCCTTTGCAGGTTCAGGTTTCGCTCTGTATCTATTATCTGTATTCCGTTTTTTATATGGTTTTTTTACCGGTACGTTTTTCTGAGTTTGTTTTATTGACAAGTTAATCTTTCCATCTTTATCAATACCAATTACTTTGACTTCCACCTCTTGTCCTACAGTTAAATGCACTTCAATATCCTTAACAAAGCCATTCGATACCTCAGATATGTGGCATAAACCTGTGCTTCCATCAGGCAACTTTATAAATGCACCAAATTTTTTTACACCGGTTATAGTACCCTTCATAATTTGTCCTACTTCTACGGGCATGAAAATTTCAATCCTCCTTAGTCAATTTACAAAGATTATAGGCTAAAAATCTCATATTGTCAATTTGTTTTGTCTTTTATCATATAAATAATCTCATCCGGCTTCACCATTTGCAGTTTTTCACGAGCCGTTTTTTCAATATATTCAGGTGTAGATATTTCCTCAATAACATCATATAGCTTATCTATAGACTTTTTCAGTTCCTCGATTTCCAAATTGTACTCATCTCTATCATTGATTAGTTCTCTATATTTCATCTCCTGACTAATCACTACATATGATATATAT
>JAYENG010000214.1:5663-8721 GCA_034721975.1 Bacillota bacterium | reverse complement strand
AAAATGGGTAAAAATATCATGCGGTTAGTGAATATTTATTAATCGTATATTCGAGTAAAATACAAATATGTGAAAAAAGCAAGTTTGTCGAAAGACAAGTACGCAAAGTTGTGAGTCTAAAGTATCTAAAGGTGCTATGACTGTCAGACTGCCATAATTTTTATGATGGTTTTTTATATTTTTGAATTGAAGAATATACCTAGAATCATTAAATATTAGGAGGGATGCTTATGATGATGACGGTTTAATATTACTGATGCATATTATGTGAGTTCGATATTCAAGAAGGGAGTGAGATGAATGAACTCTATGCGTTATTCAAAAACGAAAAAGTCTTTTTTAGCAAAATTACTAGTTGTCTTGATGGTGTTATCTTTTGCCATACCGAGCATACCAGTATACGCCGGCGTGAATGATGTCACGGCTGAAGGTTATGGTATTAATGCAAAATATCAAGGTGGATGGACAACTGGTAACCTCGGCAAGACTTATGAGGAAGGTGAATGGGTTGCTTTCCAGACTGAAGTCAGAAACCTTGATTGGACTGTTCTAGATCGAATAGGCGTTGAATTTGACTTTTACGGGACTGGAGGAAGATTCTACGACTTAGTTAGAAATATCAGTGTTGGTTCGGTAAAATTGACTGATGAACAAGGTTTTCCAAATCTAGACGGTAGTCCTGCACTATTGGGAACTATTGAAAATGTAAATGCTGCCCAAAGAAACCCATATGAATATTATTTCACTGGATTTTCACCGATTGTTTTAACAGAAACGGAATATAAAGCGCAGATAAACAAAGCATTGGATGAAAGTAATGGAACTGAAACAGATATGACTAGAATTTTTTATATTACAGAAGATCAAATTTTGGCTGCAGATCCAAGCTTAGCTACATCCGATACACTTGTTGTGTATTTTCAGTTGCATCTTTCCAGAACGTTTATATGGAATAATGTAGTTGAATTCCCAGTAGGCACTCTTCCTTTAGCATATGTTTATACAAATTACCCTACTGATAAATGGGGCGGTTATGTCTACGATGAAAGTTTCTTATTTACACCTATGCCGGGAGCGTATATTTTCCCTGGATCCAGTGGACACTCGTATGTTTTCTTAAACAATGTCATGGACTCTGGTAAAAAAACAATCCCGATTCCAAATGTAGAAGAAACGACAGGTGTAATTTCAGGATATAAATATCTTGACGTCGATGGAAATGGCGAGTATGAAGAAGGATTAGATACGCCTTTGCCAGATTGGATGATTTATTTAAGAACCGATCTCTATGAAATTCCTGATATTGAATTTCCTACTACAACAGATATAAATGGATACTATGAATTTACTGATCTTCCATATGACTTTATTTGGGAATTGAGTGAAGGTTTAGAAGACGGATATGTGCAGACCTATCCACATGCTGGAGTTTTACCTGTAGGTGATTATACAGGAAATGTTGAGACAGAATGGTATAAAGAGGCTGAAACTCTAAGTAATATGGGTGGTTATACTGGTAGATTTGATTACGGCTGGCTTGTGAAACTTGCACCACCTGATCATTTGATTCAAACTCATGTTGATTTTATGAATATGTTTGCAGACCCACGGGTCGTTATTACTAAAACAGGTGAAACATTATCAAAAATTGGTGACGAAGTAACTTATATATTTACCGTTACCAATATTGGAAATGTCGATATCACTTTAGTCGACATATTAGATGATAAATTTGGAATATTAGATGCATATGGGGTGGCAGGTGGATTTGGAGATATCTTGCCAGTCGGTGGTACACAATCTTTTGATAGAACATTTATTGTGCCAGGAAATGCCGATGATCCATTTATCAATGAAGTAACAGCAAATTATGTATACGGAGCTATTTCTGCAACAGATGCAGAAGGACTTGTTCCGATTGACACTTGGGAAACAAATCTATTCCAACCCGAAGTTACGATTGTAAAAACAGGCGATGAATTGTCCAAAATCGGAGACGACATTCACTATGTGATTACAGTCACAAACACAGGTTTAGCTGACGCACCGCCGATAAGCGGTAGAGTGGACGATTCGATCGTAGGATCAGTCGGAACATTTGCAGGACTTGCTGTTGGAAATTATGTAACGTTTGAATACGATTACACAGTACAGCCTGGCGATCCTGATCCGTTGAGAAATGAAGCAGTGGTAACTGCATCACCGGATGGTTTCCCTAACATCTTTACAGATGCAGAAAGTTGGGAAACAAATCTATTCCAACCTAGCATAACAATTATAAAAACAGGCGATAGATTGTCCAAAATCGGAGACATCGTCAACTACGTGATAACAGTTACAAACACAAGCTCAGGGGATAGTCCTAATCTTATAGGTACAGTGGACGATTCATTGCTTGGAGTAGTCGATGCGAACTTGAACTTGGCACCGGGAGAAGAAATGGTATACAATTTGCCGTATACAGTAGAGTCCGGCGATCTCGATCCGCTTGAAAACATCGTTACAGTAACGACATCACCGGAAGGTTTCCCTAACGTGATCGAAGCTACAGATTCTTGGATTACTGAAATTTTCCAACCTGGCGTAATGATTGTGAAAACGGGGGACGAATTGTCCAAAGTCGGAGACGACATTCACTATGAAATTACAGTAACAAACACCGGCTCTAGTGATTCTCCTGCGATAAGCGGTACTGTAGATGATTCCGACATAGGATTCAGCGGCGCTTTTTCAGGACTTGCTTATGGTCAATCGATTAGTTTCTATCCAGTTTATACAGTTAAATCTGGCGATAATGATCCGTTTACAAACACAGCTTATGTTACTGCATCACCGGATGGTTTCCCTAACATCCTTGAAGATGCATCAAGCTGGACAACAGAATTATTCCAACCTGGCATCATGATCGATAAGACGGGCGATCTAAAAGGTAAAGTGGGCGACCCTGTGAGTTACACTATCACAGTGACGAACACAAGTAGCGATGACACTCCTGATATGGTTGCACGCATCACAGATGCGATGCTTGGCATCGATGAAACCGTGACGTTAGGCTTTG
>JAYENG010000214.1:0-5563 GCA_034721975.1 Bacillota bacterium | reverse complement strand
TGGTTAACACAGCATATGTGAGCGCATCTCCGGAAGGCTTCGATAACGTATTCGAAGACCGGGACGATCACAAAGTGAATCTATTCCAACCTGGCATCATGATCGATAAGACAGGCGATTCGACAGGCAAAGTGGGCGACCCTGTGAGTTACACTATCACAGTGACGAACACAAGTAGCGATGACACTCCTGATATGGTTGCACGCATCACAGATGCGATGCTTGGCATCGATGAAACCGTGACGTTAGGCTTTGAAGGCGTTTATGTAATAAACGAAACGTATATCGTTCAAACTGGCGATTCTGATCCATTGGTTAACACAGCATATGTGAGCGCATCTCCGGAAGGCTTCGATAACGTATTCGAAGACCGGGACGATCACAAAGTGAATCTATTCCAACCTGGCATCATGATCGATAAGACAGGCGATTCGACAGGTAAAGTGGGCGACCCTGTGAGTTACACTATCACAGTGACGAACACAAGTAGCGATGACACTCCTGATATGGTTGCACACATCACAGATGCGATGCTTGGCATCGATCAAACCGTGACGTTAGGCTTTAAAGGAGTTTATGTAATAAACGAAACGTATATCGTTCAAACTGGCGATCCTGATCCATTGGTTAACACAGCATATGTGAGCGCATCTCCGGAAGGCTTCGATAACGTATTCGAAGACTGGGACGATCACAAAGTGAATCTATTCCAACCTGGCATCGAGATTACTAAAGTAGGAGATAGAACAATTGCTACTGTTGGTGAAACAATTAACTACACAATTACCGTTAAGAATACAAGTTCACTTGATACTCCAGATCTTATCGGTACAGTGACAGACTCATTGTTTGGTACAATTGATCCAGCTTTAGTATTTGCTGCAGGAGATTCTGACAAAGTATACAATGTAAGTTACACTGTACAATCAGGCGACCCTGATCCTCTTGTAAATGTAGTTACAGTCGTAGTGAGTCCAGACGGATTCCCTAACGTACTTAGGGCAGAGGCAAGATGGGAAGTTGAATTAATTCTTTATCAAGACGAAACTGCATGGGGATATCTCCCAGATAAAGCAAGCACATTTGATGAAGTTAATCCTAAACTTAAAAACTGGGGTTGGACAAATGGTCCACTTGCAATGGGTGAGACATATGTTCTTAAACTTTATGCAGATGCAGGTGGCAATGACATTATCAGTGGAATATTCGTCGGTGAAGTAACTGTAGAATACACTACTGGTGGAGTGATTTATGTCACTTACGAGACTGATGCCAGTACAAATCCTCTAGGAGAAGCTTACGAAATCACGGATGCTCATTTGTGGGTAGGAGAGACTGAACTTCCTCAATTTAAAGAAAGAATTACAAATGCACCTGGTAAGTTCCCTGACGATGGATGGTATGTTGACAGCGGTCAATATTTCTACGAATTCGAAATTACAGGAGTGACTGGTGACGTTTATGTCGCAGCACATACAGTTGTGAGTGTACCGATTAAGTAATAGAAACGGAAAATAATAGCTTTGTGCTTAATCGAATTGAAAAGAGTAGAAATACTCATGTCAAACGGGAAGTAGAGTGTTGACATGAATAAACAATTAACCTCGAGAAATTTATTTCTCGAGGTTTTTGCATATACATAAAATTTCACCAAATTAATGTGGATAAGAAAGTGCATTTCATTGCATCATTTATTGGATTAAAAGATGAATCTTCTTGAACTTGTTGAATATAAAATTCTTGATCTACTTGATTTCCAATGATATCGGACAGTGATCAGATCCCATGACATCATTATGGATTTCAGTATTTATCACTCTGTCGATAAAATCTTTATTTACAAAGAAATAGTCGATTCTCCATCCTGCATTGTTTTTTCTGGCGCTGAAACGATAAGACCACCACGAATATTTGACCTCTTCAGGATTGAAATATCTGAATGTATCTATGTATCCGTTCTCTATGTATTTATCCATCCAATGTCTTTCCATCGGCAAGAAACCCGATCTTTTTTCATTTGCTTTAGGATTCTTCAAATCGATTTCATTATGAGCGACATTGTAATCGCCAGTCACTATCAAGTTCTTACCTTGAGAAATAAACTCGTTGGAGTAATTTAGAAACTCATCATAGAATTCCATTTTGAAAGCAAGTCTTTCTTCATTGCTTTGACCATTTGGAAAATAAATATTCATAAGAATGAAGTCTTCATATTCCATGATGATGGTTCTGCCTTCGGTGTTGAATTTTTGATTTGGAAGTCCGGTCCATATTTTTATAGGATCTTCTTTATAGTATATAGCCGTTCCGCTATAACCTTTTCTTTCTGCAGAGTGTATTATCACCTTATACCCAGGAATGTTCTTCAGTTCATCACTTAATTGATCTTCCATGGCTTTTATTTCTTGCAGACATAAAATGTCAGGCTGAACTTCATTGACCCAATCGATGAATCCTTTTTTTTCTATAGCTCTTATTCCGTTAACGTTAAAAGAAAATAATTTCATAGTTAGTCACCTCAGTATGATAATAACATAATATGATATTTGGTGTGAATTATTTTTATTTAAATTTTTAAACAATTACTTCAAAAGCATGTAATGTGTATTTATAAATGTTAATATTAATAATATTAGTGTCAATAAATTTTGAAGGTGGGGGGAGCTTTATGAAGCAATTAAAAAAAGAAATGAATGATCATTTGATCGATGAAATTTCAACAGCGGATATTATTTTTTGGGAATGGAATATTATTAGTGATGAAATAACCTTATCTTCAAAAACTCATAGACATCTAAAAGAGTTCGCTAATAATATTGATGATGCAATCGAAAATTTTTTATTCAATGACTTTAAAAAAATAATGCATAGTAAATTAAAAAATGTTTTGGCTACTGGGATGTTTAAACAGAGTAAGTATAGAATTGTTGATAATAATGAAACGGTCGGATGGTTGATCATAGATGGAAATGTTGTTTATAATGAAAAAAATGAGATTACCGAAATAGTTGGAGTAGTAGTGGATATTTCAGAGTTTAAGAAAAAATGTGATGAAAGTTATGAACACAGCAGTTTTTTACAGATTTTGATAGAGAATATAGATGAACCTATGTTTTATAAAGATAAAAATGGAATTTATCAATTTTGTAATCAAGCATATTGCGATATTTTGGGCCTTGAAAGAGATATGATTCTTGGACATGATGTGTTTGATGTAACTCCGCGTGATCTGGCTGAAATTTATTATAAGGAAGACAAAAAATTGATAGCTGAAAAAGGAGAACAGGAATTTGAAGTAAAAGCATTATTTGCTGATGACCAATTGCATTATGTAGTCATTCATAAAAAACTTTTTCTTGATGAATCTGGTGAATATAAAGGAATAATCGGTTCACTAAAAGATGTTTCAGATCATAAGTTAATTGAAAAACAGGCTAAAAAACGTGAAATGATAAAGGATTTAATCTTGTCAATTAGTCAAAATATTGGTAAAAACCCAGAAAGCGCTAATGTGTTTGACATGCTTATCAAGGGTTTAATAGATATTTTCGATGACGCCAATTACGGTTCGGTGCTAGAAATCGTCGATAACGAAAATCTTTGTTCGATTTCAAGCATAGGTTATAAGAATAATTCGATTGAAAAATTTGAGATAAAAATAAAAGACAGCATTATTTATCGTTTGGCTGATGGGAATATTTTGCAATCGAAAATTTTGAGAAATATAAATAAGAATGAAGATTTCGCGTTCCCTGAATTTGCATTGACAGTAGATGAAAAAGAAGTCAATACAATCATGTCCATACCTGTTAAATTCGGCAGCAACAAACAGGGGATAATCTGTTTGGATTCGAATAATGAAGATGGTTTTACGAACTTCGATTTATCGATTGCGGAATATGTAAAAATGCAGGTTCCGATATTGTATCAATTATCTGAATCAAATAGAGAAAGATTAGAACTTTCCCGATATGACAGTTTGACAGGACTTGCAAATCGTGGATATTTTACAGTGCTATTAGATGATAGGTTGGAAATTGCAAAGCGAAACAAGGGTATTTGTGTACTTGCGATTATGGATCTGGATGGATTGAAAAAAATCAACGATGAATTCGGTCATCATGCAGGGGATGTATATATAAAAGCATTTGCCGATGGAATATTGGATTATTTCAGAATTACAGATGTGTTCTCTAGAATTGGAGGAGATGAATTTGCAGGCATATTCTTGACTCATAATCATGAAAAACTTATTAAGAAACTTGAAAGATTTCAAATAGAATTTGAATCTAGTATAATTGAAACTGATGGTATAAAGTTCAAAGGTAGTTTCAGTTTTGGAATATCTGTTTTTTCTGACGAATCGACTGAAATTGATGGATTGATGAGAATTGCAGACAAACGGATGTATGAAAACAAGAGGAGCAGGAAACAAAATAGAATTTAACAAAAAGGCTTTGTTGGATTTTGGCATTGTAATTTAAAATGTTCGGATGCTTGATAAAAAGTAGCAGTATCAGTAGTAGAGTAGAAAGATGAAATATGGGAGGAAAACATATGGATTTATTGGAAATTTTACAGTTTATCAAGAATTTGATTTATTATTCTGTGATAAGCTATCTGGCAATAATCATGATGGTGAAGGCCGAAAAGTGGCAAAAAAAGAATGGGAAAGATATAAAATTGTCGATCTATTCGTTCGTGGTATTAATGCTTCTGTTTCAGTCGATGCTATGGGATAGATCAATGCTGACTGCAAGTTTTCTCATGTTCGGTTTTTTGCCGATTCTGGTGCTTTTCAACTATCAGAAAAAAGATTATGAGCCGGATTTTACATGGACAGAGTATTTCACTAGAAAGAAATTTCTGATTGTCGTTTTTGCTTTTCTTATTGTCGTCCAGTGGCCCTTAAACCGCCTGATTGCAGGGGAGTTGTTGAAAGAACATCATCAATGGGTTGCAAAGAGTATTGAAAGCGACGAATTTTTTCACTATAACCAATTTGTTGTTTCGACTTACGATGATGGAGAAGTTTATGATTATTTATTGCAATATAACCAAGAAGACGTTCAAATCAATAGCTATACCGGCACACAAATAAATTTCCAAGATGAATACCAGGGAAAGATTGTGTCGATACATTATCGGCTGGATGGAGCTAAATGGATGCTTGCACATATCGATCTGATTGAACGATGAAATTGAGTATTAAGAATACTTGAGTCAATATTTACAATTCAACACGCTATTATGGCGTGTTTTAATTCTTTGTAGAATTTTTTACATATATCCATAAAAAAAAAGAAGAATCTTTTTAGATTCTTCAAATAAGATATATTAAATTAAAGGGATCTAATCTAATAAGTAATTTCAACATCATACATTACTGATGTTTTTTCCAATTCATAAGCGATTCCGTATTTATTATAAAGTGCATCTTTTGTTGAATCTATTGTAATCCAGCTATTAGATTCAGCCAGATAAACTTCATTCCATGCATGGTATGTTGTGCCGACGTGACCAACAGCTACTTTTGTCGGGATAGCTACACTACGTAACATTG
>JAYENG010000213.1:0-1583 GCA_034721975.1 Bacillota bacterium | reverse complement strand
GCTCTTATCAATAAATCATTTCTCCAGTTATGAAACCAATTTATGGTCATCATCGGTATGATGGACGCATTGAGGACAGGAATCGCAACCTGTTGTATTTTTGTTTTTATTTCATCAATATCATAAAATTAACGATATCGATAAAATGCTTAAACTTGAAAACTCATATTCAAGCACGTGAATAGATCGATTGATAAATGTGAAAATATAATTGGAAACTTTGAATTATCCAATTGTAATTGTAAATGAAAGTGGTAAAATTAAGGTATATTATCGGAGGTGTGATCATGGAGAATAAAATATCTGAATTAATGAATTTGGTAGTTGATGGACAAAAACAAATGAATGAAAGATTTGACACGATAGAGAATAAAATGAGTTCGTTGGAAAACAAAATGAGTTCGGTGGAAAACAAAATGAGTTCGTTGGAAAACAAAATGGATTCAGTTCAAGAACAAACTGCAGAATTGATAGAATTTAAGAATAATATGATTGGGCAAGTTGAAGAAATCAATGATAAATTGTATAACATCGAATTAATAACAGCAAGTAATTGGAGAGATGTAACAAAATTAAAGTCAATTAAATAGGCACTCAGCGAGTGTTTATTTTTTTGCTTAAATTAGTGTAATATATTTATTTTATTCAGTTAGTAATTCCATACGTTCCATCTCAAATGTTCTATAGTGGGGATAGTTATATATTTTTGATAAAATAAGTTTATTATGTGTTTAATGTTATTGTCGAAATATTTTGAAAATTCAAAATATAAACAAATAGTAAAACATAAAATAAACACTGTTAAAGTTATAATTACAGAAAAGGAGGCAAGTTATAATGAAAGAAAAGAAAAAACCAGGTATTATAGGTGTATTGATTGTATTTATTTTCTTAATAGCGGCGATGTCGATCCAGATATTTGTACTTAAAGCAGATTGGGTTACACATATCACATTGTTGTTAGCAATGGTGGTAGCGGCAATTGTAGCAGTTTACTATGGATTTACATGGGATGATATTCAAGAAGGAATTCTTTATGGATCAAATTTGGCAATGTTGCCGATGCTGATTTTAATGATGGTAGGTGTGTTGATTGCAACATGGATACCGGCAGGAGTTATTCCAACATTGATATATTATGGTTTGAATTTTATTTCTCCGTCGATGTTTTTATTTTCAGTTGCATTAGTATGCAGTATCGCATCGCTTGCAACAGGAAGTTCATGGACAACAGGTGCTACTTTCGGTGTTGCATTTATGGGAATCGGTTTTGGGTTAGGCGTTCCTCCGGCAATGACAGCAGGAGCTGTTATATCAGGAGCAATTTTTGGAGACAAAATGTCACCACTATCAGATAGTACAAATTTAGCAGCAGGTGTCGCCGAAGCAGATTTGTTTGATCATATTAGAAGCATGATGTATACGACAGGACCGGCAATAGTTATTTCGTTGGTTATTTACTTGATATTAGGATTTAAATTTGCTGGGTCTGAAGTTGATGCAAGTCAGATCAATATAATATTGGATGGCTTGAAATCAAATTATTATATTAGCCCTATAGCATTCATAAAACCGTTGATAGT
>JAYENG010000212.1:0-8784 GCA_034721975.1 Bacillota bacterium | reverse complement strand
AACTATCAGAAGTCAGCAGACGTCATATTACCACTGAAGCTATAGATACAGTGGGAAGGACTGAACAATGGAGGTTTTGTAGAATTGAAAGACACAAAGAATTATGATGAAAGCAGACAACTTCATAGCGAAGGCTATTCTTAGGAGGATAAACTGGAACTTGAAGATAATGAGGAAGTGCTTAGTAATTCATTGACGTCAGGTAGAGTGCATGAAAATTCTATTAAGAAGCTCAAAGCTAAATTGAAATATCTAACTGGTAGGAGTAGGATTGGAAATATCAAAACTACTTTTATAAGACTCAAAGAAATGATTATTGGGTGGGTGAACTATTTTAAAATGGCAAAAATGAAAATGCTTCTTAAAAGGATTGATAAATGGTTAAGAAGGCGTATAAGAATGGCTTATTGGAAACAGTGGAAAAAGATTAAGACGAAGTTTAATTATCTCCTACTCGATTATTTTTGTAGTAATTGAGATAGGCGGCGATAATGATTAACGATGCTCCTAAAATGCTTAAAAGGTCAGGAAAATCGTTGAAGAACAATGCAGAGAAAAATATCGAGAATAAGATATTTCCATAACTATAAATTGAAATTTTTGATGCGCTTGCGTGTTTATAAGCATATGTCATAAGAATTTGGGCGGTCATCGCGGCAACACCTATTGATAGTAATGGAATTAAATCGTATAGAGGTGGTATTGAATATCCATAGATTATCATCAGTGGAACCGAAACAAAGATGTTGACTAGTCCAAAATGAAAAACGATAGACTCAGGTGTGTCATAGTCCCTTAAATATCTGACAACGACGTGAGCACTTCCAGCGGTAATGGCTGATAATAGACCAGTTAATGAGGGTATAACTGCAAATGTACCTACTGGTTTGATAACCAAGGCAGCACCGAAGAGTGCGATGAAAATAGAAATGATTTGATGTTTATATATATTTTCTTTTAAAAAAACAAAGCTGAAAATGATTACGAAAAAAGGTGATAGTTTGTTTAGCATAACAGCATTTGCCAGATTCATATTTCTTATGGTAAAGTAATAAAGAAAAACACCTAAAGTCCCAAGAAAAGCACGAAGAAGATTGAATCTCAAGTTGCTTGATTTTAATTGGATTCCTTTGAATTTAGAGTAAATTCCGTAAAAAGTTACTGCGACAAGTCCTCTGAAAAACACCATTTGGTAAAGAGGGTATGAACCTGCGAATTTTACAGAAAGTGCCATAATGGCAAAGAAAAAAGATGATGATATAAGTAGTAAAACGGCCGTTTTTTGATTTTTCATTGATATGCTCCTCTGATAAATATGTTGTTATATTATCATATTTAATACTATAATAGTAGTATATATATAAGAAGGGTGATTACATGGAAAAATTTTTAGAAAATCTTTTAACAGATGTATTTAAAGGAGTGATATATTCTGCTTTATTTGGCTTGGTCGGAATAGGGGTTTCCTTATTTGCCGGTTGGCAAATATTAAAAGGTGTTTATATTACTATATTAGTTGCTGGATCAATTTTAATGGTGCTTTCAGTTGTATTTTTAGTTGGCACACCTAAAAGTCGTGTTGAATACTTTATCAAGGGCAAAATTGTGGATGGCAAAATCGAAAAATTCGGCAAAGATGAAAAAGGTGCAAAGGATTTTTCAAAAAAAGGTGTTTCACCCGCAATTATTGCAATAGTTATGGTTGCCATTGCTTTTATTATTGAAGCTCTAATGCATTGATAAAAAGAGGAGGAAATTTTGTGAACTATGAATATTTTGTTTTGGAAAAAGAGGAAAACGTTTTAAAAGTAAAGATTGACAGACCTAATAATCTCAACGCTCTTAATTCAGAGGTTTTAAAAGAATTAGATCAATTGTTAAACGAGATTGAATCAGATGAAGATGTGTATGTTTCTGTATTCACAGGAGAAGGCAAGGCTTTTATTGCCGGCGCGGATATTGATGAGATGAAAGAGTTTGATTTTAACGAGGCGGTAAAATTTTCTGAAATAGGACAAAGAGTATTTCTAAAATTAGAGGAAATGTCAAAACCCACAATTGCTGCAATCAACGGTTATTGTCTAGGCGGGGGTAATGAATTTGCTCTTTCATGTGATATAAGAATTGCTTCTGAGAAGGCTAAATTCGGGCAACCTGAAGTTACATTGGGAATTACGCCAGGATTTGCCGGTACTCAAAGATTGGCGAAATTGGTCGGTGTTTCTGCTGCAAAAGAGATAGTGTTTACTGGCGGTATTTATGATGCTGAGCATGCAAAATCCATTGGATTGGTTTCTAAAGTGATTGGAAAAGATGAGCTTATTGATGAGGCTATGATTCTTGCAAAGAAGATTGCAAAAAATGGTCAAATTGCAATTAGATGTTCGAAAAAAGCGATTAACGAAGGTTCTCACAGAGATATTACAATAGGTAATAAAATCGAGGCGAATTACTTTGGGATAACTTTTAATACTAAAGATCAAAAAGGTGCGATGAAGGCGTTTTTAAGTAAAGAAAAATATGAGTTTGAAAACAAATAAGGAGGAAATTCAGATGAAAATTGGTGTAATTGGTGCGGGAACTATGGGTTCTGGAATCATTCAGGTTTTAGCATCTTCAGGTCATGAAATAATTATCAAGGAAATGAAAGAAGAGTTTTTACAGAGTGGATTAAAACGAATTGAAAAAGGATACGATAGATTAGTTAAAAAAGGAAAAATTACGGAAGCTACAAAAAATGAATATATGAGCAGAATCTCTGGAAAGTTGGAATATGAAAGTTTAAAAGATTGTGAAATTGTCATTGAAGCTGCAGTGGAGAATATGGCGATAAAAAAAGATATTTTTAAAATATTAGATGAAGTTATAAATAAAGATGCTATTTTAGCATCGAACACATCATCGCTATCGGTTACAGAAATATCAAGTGCAACAAATAGACCTGATAAAGTTATAGGTATGCATTTCTTCAATCCGGTGCCTGTGATGAAATTGATTGAAGTCATTAAAGGAATCGCTACATCTGATGAAACTTATGCAAAGATTGATGAATTGTCTAAAAGTTTAGGGAAAGAGCCGATAAAGGTAGAAGAAGCACCGGGATTTGTTGTAAATAGAATATTGATTCCTATGATCAACGAAGCTGTAGGCATCTTAGCTGACGGAGTAGCTACTGCTGAGGATATCGATAATGCCATGAAACTAGGAGCGAATCATCCGATTGGGCCGTTGGCTTTAGCGGACTTGATAGGAAACGATGTCAATTTAGCTATTATGGAAGTATTGTATGAAGAATTTGGTGATTCTAAATATAGAGCGCATCCGCTGTTGAGAAAGATGGTAAGAGGCGGGTTGCTAGGTAGAAAATCTGGAAAAGGGTTCTATGAATATAACTAAGAAACTTGCCATATTACAAGATTGTGGTAGAATGTTATGGATAACATTAGAAAGGAGAATTCGATGAAAGGTCATTTTAAAATTTTCATTGGTGCTTTTGTCATATTTTCCCTATTTATAGGTTCTGCAATTTTTGCATTTGATAAATATTATTATGTTGATTCCGGTGTTGAACAGGAAATAGAGTTGGATATCGACAAGGAAAAAACGGATGAAAAAGACGAAAAAACAGAATTAGAGAGATTAATCGAACACAGTAATAGGGTAAATGTTTTATTATTTGGAATTGATGGTGCGCGTTCTGATACTATAATGGTAGCGAGTTATGACTTCGATAAACAGATTATCGATTTGATTTCCATACCGCGAGATACTTATCATTACGTTTCGGGACATGATTTACAGGGACAAAATAAAATAAATGCTGTTTATGGATTTCCTGGACAAGATGGTGGATCATTAGGATTAAAGACGACTATTGAAGAACTTTTGGGTATTCCTATCGAATACTATGTCAAAGTGAATTATAATGGTGTCAAGGCTGTTGTAGATGTATTGGGAGGTATTGAAGTAGATGTACCTTTTGATATGAAATACGATGACGAAGTTGCTGATCCGCCGCTTAATATTGATATTAAAGCAGGAACACAGGTGTTGAATGGTGAAAAAACCATGGAATATCTTAGATGGAGAAAAAACAATGGAGAAAGCGGAGAAGGCGATCTACCCAGGATTGAAAGGCAACAGAAATTTTTGATTTTGATTGCCCAAAAATCATTGAGTTATAAATTGCCTACAGTTGCAAATACTGTCTTTGAATATGTGAAGACTAATATGCCGCTGGATAAAGTGTTGTTTTACTCGACGAAAGCTGTTGGGTTTAATCTAGAAAATTTGAATCGGCATAGGATACCTGGAACGGTAAGCACTGATGGACATGGATTTTATATCAACGACATAGAGAAAACAGAGCAAATGATGATTGAAATGTATAAACAATAAAGGCGACTATGTCGTCTTTTTTTTAAAAAAGCGGTGGGATAATATGGTAAAACGGAATAATATTTTAAAAAATTTAATATTAGCAATTTTGTTAGGTTTCGTTGCCAGCCTAATAGGTGAACTTTTGCTTGCGGCGATTAAGACTTCAACTAAGAGTTTGGCAACAAAACAAATTTGGTATATTTATCCCTTAATTGGTTCTGTTTTTTTAGTTGTCATAAGAAGGTATATGCTCGGTGATAATATAGATTTTGGAATTGATGAAATACAAGATGAAATAAAAAACATCAAATACAAAGTAATGAATATTGAAGATACTCTTGTTAAATCTTCATTGACATTTGTTACTTTAGTGTTTGGGTTTTCGGCAGGTAAATTTGGTCCGTTAATTCACATCGGTGGGTCTATAGGCTCTAATATGGCATATAATCTAAAATTGAACAAAGAAGATATTCGGTATTTTATAGGTGCGGGTGTTGCCGCTACATTGTCTGGATTCTTTGGAAATCCGTTGTTCGGAGTTTTTTTTGCTATCGAGATATTATTTCATTATAAAATTAACTGGCGGGTGATATATATATTCATCGGTGGGTTTTCTGCACTGATTGTTTCGAGGTTCATTATAAAAGAAGATTTTTTTTACATTGAGCATTTAGGTGTTGATTTATCAATTGGAGAAATCGTTATTAGACTATTGATAATAGGCATTATAACAGGTCTTGTTTCAAGCGTTTATGATATGATTCTAAAAAAATCAAAATCTTTTATCAAAAAGAATGAGAAATTCTATTATCCTTTAATCGGCGGAATTTTAATGAGTTTAATAGGGTATTTTTACCCTCAAATATTTGATTTATACATAGATATCAATCATGTCACATTAAATGGAGAGTTGCTAGTACACACTGCAATTATCTTGATTCTTCTTAAACTCCTCGCTACAGGAATCACATTTTCATTCGGAGGAGTCGGAGGTGGATTCGGTCCTGCGATTTACATTGGTACATTGATAGGATATTCTGTTTCGGTATTAGGCCTTCAAGCGAACTATTGCAATATTTTAGGAATGGTCGGAATGATGGCTGGATATTCAAATGCGCCGATTGCATCGGCATTTCTCTTTGCTGGAATCATGGAAAATAAAATATTTTTTATTCCTTTTATAATTTTGAGTATAATCAGTTCTTACTTGAATAAACGTATCGTGAGGCGAATCATTAAAAATTGGAGTGAATGATTTGATGTATCAGAAATTGATAAATTCTTTTTATGAGAATAGAAATTATGAAAAAGCCAATGGCATGAAGGCTTACATGAAAAATCAATTTGATTTTCTTGGGATACAAAAGGTTCAGAGAAGTTTTCTGCAAAAAGAATTTATCAATGATGCAAAAAAAACAAAAGTCATTGATTGGAATTTTGTTTTTAAGCTATGGAATTTGCCTGAGAGAGAATTTCAATATCTTGCAATGGATTATATCGTTTTATTCAAAGATGGTTTTTTAAAAGAGGATATAGGATATATCAAGAAGTTGATAATCGAAAAATCCTGGTGGGATACTGTAGATTTATTATCCAGCAAGATGGTAGGTGCATTATGCACGAAGTATCCAGAATTAATGGATGACATGTTAGAGTGGTCTGAATGTGACAATATGTGGCTTAAAAGAAGCAGCATATTGTTTCAATTGAAATACAAAGAAAAAACAAATGATGAATTGCTTGAGATGATTATTTTAAATAACAACGAGGATAATGAATTTTTTATCGCTAAAGCAATTGGCTGGATTTTAAGAGAATACTCGAAGACAAATCCAAAATGGGTCAAGAAATTTATTGAGGACAATAATTTACAGAAACTGAGTATAAGAGAAGGGAGCAAATATATCGGATGAAAGGTTTATTTTATGCAATCTATATTATTTTTTCTGGAATCGGCAAAATTACAAGAGGGTTCACTAAAGCTGTAGAGATAATCAAACCAATAAATCTTATAGAATGGATTATATTGCTGATTGCCATTCCCATTCCGTTTGGTGTAACGGCGTTATTTTTTTATAAATTTTATAAAAAAAAATAAGAACAGGATTTTAATCCTGTTCTATTTGTTTATATAAGCATTTCACCGAGCAGATAAATATCTCCCGCTCCCATTGTGAAGAAAATTGTATTTTCATCAAGTTTTTGAATCAAGTATTCTTTGGCCTCATCAAATGAACCAAAATATGTTGCTTTCTTTCCGTTTTTAACAATCAGCTCCGTTAAATCTTTTGAATGAACCCCTAAATCATCAGTTTCTCTAGCGGCATATATATCTGTGATGATAATTTCATCCGCATTTTCAAAAGCCAGAGAGAATTCGTTGAGCAGTTCTTTAGTCCTTGTATAGGTATGCGGCTGAAAAGCTACTATGATTTTTTTGTCCTGAATTTTTTTTGCTGCTTCAAGTGTCGCTTTTATCTCTGCCGGGTGGTGAGCATAATCATCTATGATCTTAGCGCCGGCATAAGTGCCTTTAAATTCGAATCTTCTCTGGGCTCCTTTGAAAGATCGAAGGACATTTTGAATAATGCCGAATTCTATTCCATAATTATGTGCGATTGAAATTGCAGCTAAACTATTGTAAATATTATGTCTTCCTGGAATCGACAATTCGATTTTTCCTAATGTTTTGTCATTAAAGAGCAGGTCGAATTTTGGTGTACCTAAATCGTTATAAGTTATATTTTTTGCAGTGTAATTTGAGTCGTTTGAAATACCGAAAGTTACAACGTTGTCGATAGATAAATGCGAGAGAATTTTTTTAGCGTTATAATCATCGTTGTTAATTATAAGTTGACCATTCTTTGGTAGTTGATTTGCGAATTTTGTAAAAGCATCAACTATATGATTCAAATCTTCGAAATAATCTAAATGATCTTCATCAATATTTAAAATTACAGCAGTAGTATAATGAAAATCCAAGAAATTTTCTCTATACTCACAGGCTTCAGTTATTATGATATCCTTTTTGCCTATTTTGGCATTTCCACCGATTTCGGGTACGATTGCACCTATTAATGAAGTAGGATCTAAATTCGTTTGGTTGAAAATAACTGAGGTCATTGAAGTCGCTGTAGTTTTACCATGAGCCCCGGCGATAGCGATTGAAGATTTGAAATCCTTCATTATTGTTCCTTGCATTTCCGAGCGGCTCATCATTGGAATTTGTAAATCTTTCGCTTTTTTCATTTCAGCATTGTTTTCGCCAACCGCTGATGAATAAACAAGTAAATCTATATCTGAATGAATGTTGTCCTCTGAGTGATTATAAAATATTTCCACGCCGAGAGTTTCGAGATGGTTTGTTATTTCTGATGAACGAATGTCAGATCCTGTAACTTTGATATCGTTATTGATAAGTATCTCCGCTAAAGCACTGACACCGATACCGCCTATGCCAATTAAATGTACGTTTTTTAATGAATTTATTTCAATCATTTTACCTCTCCTAACCGTTAATGCAAGAAAAAGTATATCATAATTCTCATTTTAATTAAATAAATTTGTTAAATTGATTGATAAATTTATAAAAAATGAATATTATTGATATAATAAGTGTAAATATACGGTGGGTGATGAAATATTATGAAGAGAAATATGAGGGTTGGAGCAGTATTGAAAACACTTACTGATTATCCTGGGCAAGTTTTCACATTGAATTATTTTGTAGAAAAATTGAATGCTGCAAAATCAAGTATAAGTGAAGATATCGTTATATTAAAAAGAATATTCAACGAACTTGATTTAGGTAAAATCGAGACAATTACTGGAGCAGCAGGCGGGGTGGTTATAAAACCTTATTTAAGCGATGAAAACAAAGAAAAAATCGTCTTGAAAATTATCCAAGAGTTGAAGGATGTTAATAGATTGATTCCAGGAGGATTTCTGTACTATGCAGATATTCTTTACAATCCTCATGTTGTAAAAGATTTAGGTGAAATAATCGCGCAAAAATTTTCTGGAAATGAAATCGATTATGTTATGACGGTAGAAACAAAAGGAATACCTATTGCTATGATGACTGCGAATTTCTTAAATGTTCCTCTGGTGGTTACTCGGAAAGACAATCGCGTATCAGAAGGCGCTACTATTAGTATCAATTATGTTTCGGGGACAACTGGGATGCTTCAGACAATGTATTGTGCCAAGAGATCTATTAAGGTAGATAGCAAAGTTCTCATTGTAGATGATTTCTTGAAAGGTGGAGGAACCATAAGAGGGATGATGGATTTGGTTAGAGAATTCGATTCGGAAGTTGTTGGAAAAGCAGTTTTTATGGAGAACGTAGGACAAAAGGAAAAGATGATTGATGATTATTATTCTATTTTGAAAATGAATATTGTA
>JAYENG010000211.1:0-8788 GCA_034721975.1 Bacillota bacterium | reverse complement strand
TAAACATATAATATACCTCCAAATTTATGAATGAATTATCCATAAAAAAGTATATCATAATTGGAAATTAATAATCGTAATTCTTAGCCATTAATTATTTAAATCCACACAATATGAGAAAGAGCCTAAAAGTTTAATACGAATTCAGATAAAAGTAAAACTAATATTCACGAATTGATAAATTACCAACACCTGTATTGATATCAATGAAATAAAAAACATCTTTTGAATACTCCTTGGAATAGTAAAATTCGCCCTCTTTTTCATAGTGCAAATCACCGACGAAATCAATATCTTTTATTCCACCATCATATTTCAATTTGACGCTCTCATCCTTAGGTATATATACGTCGATGTTAGACACACCAGAATCTATAAATATAGAAACGCTTTCATCTATTTTATCTAAATATAAATCCAGCTGCCCGGCTCCAACATCGATGTCCAAATCGTCGAATATGATATTGCGCATATCGAGTTTTGCATCCACTGCTCCCATATCGATATCTATACCCCAAACAATATCTTTGTTGAGTTTAAAAAAATACTTATACCCTTCATTGTCGCGTTTAATAAAATCAATTCCATTTTTAGTTTTATAATCAAATATTTGTGTGTTGTTCAATCCGCTATCTATTACTTCTGTAATTTCCCCTGGGTATTTCGATTCTATCAAATATTCATCACCTGATAAAACATCCAATCTCCCCGCTCCCAAATCTAATTTCAATTCTCCATATTCAACGCTTGAATCGTATTCGGATATATATTCCTCTTGGTGCATATCATAACCGACCGTCCTTCCGAAAATTGTTATATTACCATCGAAATAATAAGAATAGAGCACTACTATTGCAATAAATAAAATCCACGTTAACGCTTTTATCCAAGGTGTTTTTTTGAATATCATGTTTATTCCGATGACAACAAGAAGAAGTGGCCATAAATTAATCGTCGACCAAAACAACCCTAAATCAATAAACCCGAATTTATAGGCGATCAGAAAAAGACCTGCCGCGATAAAAGCGATTCCTGCCCCAATACTTCCATTTTTCTTTTCGCTCATAATTTATCCTCTTTTCTTCACTATAAGGTATACCCCAAAGAAGACAAGCAACATCGGCCAGAACAATCCCCATGCGAAATCGATATTTAACCACCAAAATATTTTCCTGGCAATGAACATCATACCCACCGCAATAAAAATCAATCCAACTCCGTAAGTACTATTTTTATTTTCTTTGATTATTTCCCTTTTTTCATTCGTTGTTTCTTCATCATCTACAACTGCATTTTCATCTTCGTCCTCGTCCTCTTTGACTTTATCCATAGGTGCTTCCGGAATAATCAAAATACATAAAACATATGCCAAAATTCCTGTTCCTGCAAAAAGAATTGTAATCGCCCAAAGTAGTCTGATAAGTGTTGCATCTATATCGAAATATTCAGCAATACCTCCGCACACACCTGAAACCACTTTGTTTTCTCGTGAACGATATAATTTCTTTTCCATTATAATTCCCCCTTGATTGTTATTGTGGTTGATTCGGAATAATCAACGCCGCTATTATATATCCGATTATGCCGATACCAAAACACCATGTTAGAGCTACTGCCAATCTCACCAATGTAGGATCGATTTCAAAATATTCTCCAATACCACCACACACTCCGAAGATTATCTTGTTGTCCTTGGATTTATATAATTTTTTTCCCAAAATCCATCACCCCCACTAATTTCTCTTCTTGCATATAATTTATCACGTGCTATCTTGTTTTGCAAGGTACTGATTAAAAAAATATATTAAAAATACATAATATTTATAATCTCAATATATTCATGACAACTCTATAAGCGATCAGTATCCCGGCACTAGCAGGAACAAAAGGTAAACTGCCCGGTTTTCTTTTGTCCTCTATCAAGTTGTAGGCATCACTGTTTCTAATGGACTTTTCTCTAGAAAAGACAACTTCCAACTCAGCGATGTTTCTATTTTTCAATTCTTTCCTCATGATCCTAGCCAATGGATCAGTATCTGTTTTATAAATATCCGTTATCTCAAGCAATCTCGGATCCAATTTATTCCCCGTTCCCATACTTGAAATAATCGGGGTTTCATTATGTTTACAATGCTCTATCAATGCAATTTTAGCACTCACTTGATCAATGGCATCTACAACATAATCCAGTCCTTCATCTAAAATTATCGGTATATTTTCACTTGAAAGTTTCTCGTTTATTATTTCCACTTCAATATCGGCATTTATATCTTTTAATCTCTCGGCCATCACTTTAGTTTTATCTTGTTTCAGAGTTGAATCAAGCGCAATGATTTGGCGGTTTTTATTGGATATGTCCACAACATCGTAATCTACAATAACCAAATGCCCTATTCCAGCCCTGGCTAAGCTTTCAACAACATATCCACCTACTCCACCGACTCCACATACCATTACTTTTTTGTTTTTAAGTTCTTCGATTTGACTTTCTTTTAACACAAGATAACTTCTTTCAAACATAGTTTATCTAAACTCCTCTTATTTTTACAAAAGTATCATAATAAGCCGCTTGATCGCCGACATCACTATAATCATCATTTGTAAGCGTATTTGCGCTACCGCTTTTTTGCCAATATCCTTCGTGAATTAAAATAAGCTCATCTGAAATTTCAATAACTTCAGGTTTTCCAACCAACTCTCCATTTAATGATTCTACAAGTACCAACTCATTTTTAATCAACCGGTTAAAATTATTTTGACTCATATAAACAATCGGTTTTCCATCATAATTTTTAAACCCTTGAGAATGCATCGAATCTTTTGGTTTTGGAGTGATGAGCCTCAAAGGATATTCCATAAATTTCTTCGGAAGTTTATATTCAATCGACAGATTTCCATTATGATCTACAAAAGAAAAGTTCACCAAATCACCATATTGTTTTTTGTTTTTTAAATTTAAAAATTTTTTGTTTTTAAACTCATCATATGATAATTTGTATTCTCTCAAAACATCTCTTAGTGCATGCTTTAAATATTCTTCTTTAGATATCATCGGATACCTGCTTAATTTCATCCTCTTTGCCAGAGATTGAAAAAGTTCATATTCTCCTTTAATATCATTATTCTCTATAACTTTCTCTGAATATTGAAGATAAGGACTATACATCGAAGTATAGAATACGTCATCCTCCTCGAAAACACTTGTAGCGGGAAAAACCAGATCACATTGTTCCATAGTATCGGTCATGAACAAATCGATACCTACTTTGAATTCGACCTGCTCAACCGCTTTTTTCACTAAATTCAAATTCGGCAATTGAACAAGCGGATTTGATTTTGTGATAAATAACATTTTGATGCCGTTATCTATGATATACTGCCCGAATTTAGATTTAACGAAAGTTTCATTGAATGAAATTGAATTCTGACTGTCTTCCAAATAGGAATGAATTCTCTTAGAGAAACCTTTGTTGGCATAATTGATTCCAGAACCTGGTTTTCCATAGTTTTCCGTGATAAAGCCAAGAGCATTGATACTTTTTACTGTATTTCCACCATTATAATATCTCTGCAGTCCATAACCGATATATATCATTATCTTTTTATTGATAAATTCTAAAGCTGAATTTTCAATAACTTCAATATCTATCCCCGTCAAATCAGATATTTCTTCAATATCCAGATTCTCAAGTTCTTTTATGAATTTATCCAACCCAGTTGATTTTTCATTTATCGATTTAATATCCAATCTATTGGCGTCTACTGATAATTTTATCATACCCAAAGCCAATAAATTGTCGGTGTCAGGTTTAATCGCAATATGCATATCTGAGATTTTCTTGCTTGCAGTCGCTATAGGATCGATCAATATGACCTTTGCACCATTTTTTCTAGCTTTTACAATCTTATCAGCTAAATGAACATTGGTTTCAACAGGATTTCTTCCCCATAAAACAACAACGTCAGAGTTTTCCATTTCCTCAGGATCTGCACTGATCACATCTTTAAATGTATCTTTAGTAGCCTGCATGCCGGCAGACCAGCAAAGACTTCCCCTAGGTTTTGCAACTCCGCCTAGATGGTTAAAAAAAAGTTCATCGACTTCTTTGCTGATACCTGTATAACCAGAATCGTTATAATGGATAATCGATTTCAAATCATATTTTTGCAGATGCTCAACGACTAAATTTTCAGCCTCTTCATAAGAAATTTCAATCCACTTATTATCAATTTTTCTCATAGGATACTCTATCCTATCTGAATCATTATGCCTTTTTAAATGCTCTTTCCCCTTTTGACAGATAAATCCCCTAGTCATAGGATGATCTCTATTGCCTGTTAGTTTTTCAATTTGATCATTTTCAATATGCACATCTATCATACAAAGGTCGTAACAATCCAAATGGCATGTAATTGTTTTGATTTTTTTCATAAATTCACCTTTTTCTATGTTTATTATAACAAAATTATTGGTATAAATTAAACGAAAGGGAGGTTATATTATGTTTAAAAAAATTTTACTTCCGGTAGATCGTCCTGATTATGACCAAAAGACTCTCGAAGTTGTAAAAGATATGGCGTTAAAATACAACAGTGAGGTAGTCATATTTAATTCACAAGATTTATCCCCCAATATTTATTGGGTCAACGATCCAGTGATGATGAACCGTACACCTATCAACAACGAAGATTTTTCACGGGATATTGTTTCAAAGGTAGCTAATTTTTTTAAAGATACTGGTATAAAGATAACAGAATCGACTTCTATCGGCGATCCTGCTTCTGAAATACTTCATCTTACCGAAAATGACGAAACAATCGATATACTCATAATGAGTACTCACGGTATGACGACTACAAAACGATTCTTGCTTGGCAGTGTGACGAATAAAGTTGTTCATCATGTTAAAATTCCTGTTCTTATTATAAGATGATTTAAAAACCCTAGCAAATGCTAGGGCTTTTTTTATTGTGCATATATTTTAATTATGTTTTTAACAACTTCAGAAGATTTTTCTAAAGATTCTAATGGAATAAATTCAAATTTACCGTGGAAATTTGCTCCTCCAGTGAAAACATTAGGAGTCAACAGCCCCATATACGATAGTCTCGAACCATCGGTTCCTCCTCTAATCGGTGCGATATTCGGCTCGACATCTGCCATTTCCATCGCTTCAGCTGCAGTATCCATTATATGCATATCATTTTCGCCGAATTTTTCAAGCATATTATAATAAGAATCTTTAAGTTTTATTTCTACAGTATTTTCACCATATTTTTTATTAAGAAATACAGCGATATCTTCTACCATGACTTTTCTTTTTTCAAAACTGTCAATAAAATGATCTCTTATTATATAATTCATCTTGGTTTTTTCAACATTTCCCTCTAAGTCATTTAAGTGATAAAATCCTTCTCTATGCTCAGTAGCGGCAGGAATCTCATTACCGGGAAGCATATCGTTAAATTCCATCGCCATTAAAATAGCGTTTTTCATTTTATTTTTTGCACTGCCAGGATGAATGTTTACACCATTAATAGTAACTACACAAGAAGCGGCATTGAAGTTTTCATAATTAAGTTCACCAATTTCTCCACCATCTATAGTATAAGCGAAATCTGCGGCAAATTTCTCGACATCGAACCTGTCGGCTCCTCTCCCAATTTCTTCATCAGGAGTAAAGGCTATTTTTATAGTTCCGTGCGGAGTATTTTCTTTAATTGTTTCTTGTATGGCATTAAGAATCGAAGCGATCCCCGCCTTATCGTCTGCACCTAAAAGAGTTGTTCCATCTGTTGTTATAATTGTATTTCCCTTATACTCCTTTAAACTTGGAAAATCATCAACCTTCATAACGATTCCCAATTCTTCATTTAATACAATATCTTCACCATCATAGTCTTCAATCATCTTGGGCTTGACATCTTTTCCTGAAAAATCAGGTGAAGTGTCCATATGGGCAATAAATCCAACGACAGGAATATCTTTTTCAATGTTTTTTTCTAAAGTGCCGTAAACATACCCATGTTCATCAATATGCACATTTTCAAGTCCCATATCTCTCATCTCATCGACTAGCAAATTTGCTAAATCAAACTGTTTGGACGTGCTAGGACAAGTATCCGATGTACAATCTGATTTTGTGTCGATAGCAACATAATTTAAAAATCTTTCTAGTATTTTCATTTTTCCCTCTCCTATATGGTTAAATAATTCAAAATAGTTTGTTCAAAAGCCTTCATTATTTTTCTTAATAATTTGTTTTCTATATCGTACTTTATATCGTCTATTTTATTAATCGGCAAAACGTGAATTGAAGTTCCCGTTAAAAAAACCGCATCATAACTATCGATATCTTTTTTTAAAATATCTTTTTCAATGATATCAATGCCCATATTCATTAATGTTTCAACTAATTTAGCGCGGGTGATCCCGGCTAACACTTCTGATGAATCAGCTGAATAAACTTCATTTCCTTTTATAAAAAACACATTCGATCTAGACCCCTCTGTAATTTTACCTTCATGAAATAACAAAGCCTCATAAATTTTTTCTTTTTCAATGAAACCATCCACGAATTCTTTATAATCATGGTTGATATATTTTACGCTTGGATCTTTTCTCGCGTATTCCAAAGTCTTGGCACAGACTCCATTTTCATACATTTTAGCATCGGGGTATATCCCTTTTACTATGAATCCAATCAAATGGCACTTGTTGTTGTCCAAATATCCTTCAATGCGGATATTATTATCGCTAGCTTTTGTATGATTGAGCAAGTCTCTTATAAGCTGTATTATTTTTTCCCTGTCAATTATAAATCCAGGATTGTAAAATCGAATCGATGCTTCCATTCGATTCATGTGTTCTTCAAAATAAAGCACCTTGCCATCTATGATTCGCATTACTTCATAAACTTTATTTTCAATATTCTCAGGTATTTTCACTTTTTCAATATCTACAATGCTCTCACAATAGATTCCATATGAATATTGCACTTAACCACCTCTAAACTCGTTTTTTAAGCCATGTTCCTTCTCTATAATAATAAAGATTTATTCCCATTTCAACTATCGATGCAACTAAAAATCCATACCAGATAAAATTCGGACTCTCTGGATATGTCTTTAATATGTAGAACATAATAGGAATTTGGAATACCCATTTTGATACTATGCTGGAAACCGAATATGGAAAATTGTATCCAGATCCCATGAAACAAGCTGAAATTCCAAAACTCACTGCACTGAATATCATACTGAAAACAATTATCTTCACCATAGGAATTCCCATTTGAATGATATTGGGTTCTAAAACAAATATTTTCATGATCTCCTTTGGAAAATTAAAACTAAGCAATGTTACCAATATCATCATCGACATTCCAAAGGTGGCGCTTATTTTTGCTGTAGATTTGGAACGGTCGATATTTCCTTTTCCTAAATTTTGACCGACGATTGTACTCCCCCCCATACTCAATCCAAGTAAAGGCATCATTAAAAATCCGATTATTCTATTGCCTATTCCCATTACAGCGATAACTTCCGGTCCATAACCAGCCACTAGTTTCAATACAATGATTGCGGAAAAATTTCTAAGCAGATTTTCAACTCCCATAGGCAATCCTATGGTCAATAATTTATAATCCATCGCCCAATCAAGGCGAATGAAATCTCTGACTTTCATTTTGATTCTTTCATTCCCCTTGAAAAGATAATACATCCCTAGTCCAAAGGCGAGAATATTGCTGATAACCGTAGCCAAAGCCGCACCAAAAACACCGAATCCCAGACCTTTGATACCAATAACGGGAATCACATCAAACATCATTATAGGATCGAGAATAATATTTACAACAGCTGAACCTGTCATTATTATCATTTGTTTCTTTGATTCACCTATATTTCTAAGAGCTGTAACTATAGAAAAAAGCGCGAATAATATCGGCAAAGTCGCTATTCTTATATAACCATAGTCATAAATATATTGCAGCGTCTGGGTATCGTTAGTGAAAATTTTTGCAATCGGTTTTAAAAATATCGACAAAATCACTGCAATTACAGCAGCAATAACCATTTTAAAGAAAATAGTCTGACCGATAGCCCTTGCCGACTCTTCATAATCTCCTCGTCCGTAACTCTGTGAAATCAAGGAAATTGAGCTAACTCCAATTACTTCATTAACCACATCGGTAAGCCAAATAATAGTCATGATTATTGTAACAGAAGCTACGGCCAACCCTGATATTCTACCGATCCATATCAAATCTACAATGTCATAAAGAGTCTGCGACAAAAAACCCAACATAGTCGGTACTGCCATATATAATAAATTGATATATACATTTCCTTTGGTCAAATCTCTGTCCAAATGTCTTTCCTCCTTAACCTGCACATGCATAGTTAAATTTTAACAAAAATAATCATGTATGAAAAGTTTTTTATGTAAATTTTTATTTTTTCACTTTCAAAAAGAACGTTTGTTCGTTATAATGTGTTATAGGAGTTGATTTTATGGAAAAAATCTATTTTCATATAGATGCGAATTCTGCCTATTTATCTTGGGAAGCCGTCTATCGTCTTCAACAAGGGGAACAGATAGATTTAAGAAATATCCCATCTGTTGTCGGTGGAAATCCTGAAACAAGAAAAGGCATAATTCTTGCAAAATCCATACCGGCTAAAAAATATAATATTCAAACAGGAGAAACTTTATTTAAAGCCTTGCAAAAATGCCCTAATCTAAAAATTGTGTCTCCTAACTATCATATATATATGAAAGCCAGCA
>JAYENG010000210.1:0-1595 GCA_034721975.1 Bacillota bacterium | reverse complement strand
GGCACTAAACAAGGTAAACCTATTTCCACTTCCACTATAGATAGATTTGTAAAAAATGCTGCCGTGAATGCCGGAATAGATAAAAATATAAATCCTCATATTTTTCGCCATACCTTTGGAACTCATCTATACGAACAAGGCACCGATCTATTGACCATACAAAAACTACTGGGTCATAAATCGATTAATTCCACCACTATATATGTTCACCTTGCCTCAACTATTTATAAAGATACAATCAACCCTTTTGATTATGAGGATCAGTCATATGAACTATCCCATTAGAGATATATTTTCACAAGGGTTTGAGCTTTATCGATCTTTCTATGAACCGAATATACAGCAAAGAAAGGTCGCTTCAGCTATTTCTAGCTGTAAAACTCAAACCCTAGGTGCTAATGTTTCCATTTGCCACGAGTGCGGTCATAAAGAAGTTCATTATAATTCTTGCAGAAACAGGCATTGTCCATCGTGTCAACTTGTTCCCCAGACTGTTTGGATTGAAAAAAGAAAACTGGATTTGCTTCCCGCTCCTTATTTTCATGCTGTTTTTACTGTGCCCGATAAATTAAATTCTATTTTCATGGCAAATCCAAAAGAAATGTACAATCTTCTCTATGATGCCGCTAAAGATACACTTATGACTTTAGCCATTGATTCCAAGCACTTAGGGGCTGAAATAGGTTTTATAAGTTTACTTCATACTTTCGGACAGAATCTTTCGTATCATCCTCATCTCCATGTAATCGTACTCGGTGGCGGACTTACAAAAGATTTTAAATTTAAATCTGTCGATGAAGAATTTCTTTTTCCTATAAAAGTCGTTTCTAGACTTTTCAGAGGAAAATTTCTTCATAAACTCAAAAAACTTTATTCAGAGTTCAAACTTGATTTAAAAGGTCAATTGTCCAAATATAAGACGAAACGGACTTTTAATTCATTTTTACAATCTCTCTATGAAATAGAATGGGTTCCATATCTGAAAGAAACATTCAATTCGCCCGAAGCTGTCATTGAATATCTCGGTCGATATACACATAGAGTCGCTATCTCCAATAGTAGAATAATCGACTTTGACGATGCGTTTGTTTCTTTCAGATATAAAGATTATAAATCAGGTGAAAAAAAAGTAATGAAACTTACTACTGTTGAATTTATTAGAAGGTTTCTTATGCATGTTCTTCCTAAAGGCTTTGTTAAAATAAGGCACTATGGTATTCTCAGCAACCGTTCTAAAGGTAAAAAACTTGCAATCTGTAAAAACCTGCTTATAAAAAACATGGCAAAACTCAACTTTAAGCCGTTATCAGATTATTCTCCTAAAACCGTGCTTAAAGAGATTTTAGGGTTTGATATCACCATATGCAAACGCTGTGGCGCTGTTATGAATCAAGTGGTCAAACTGGAATGACAACATGTAATTTAATATCTAAAAAAGCTCCATGTCCATGGGGTTTGTTTGCTTTGCTCTTTTTTGAATATTTATGATATCATTACTGTATATTTTACATTTGAATGATAAAACAATAGAAATTTTATTGAAGTATAGCTATTTGATTCCCCATATACGCGATTATTGTTCAATAGGAAAAATT
>JAYENG010000209.1:0-1599 GCA_034721975.1 Bacillota bacterium | reverse complement strand
TCATGAAAAAGTATAACACAATTGAAAATAAATAATATACTTTGCTATTAATTGTCTTAAATAGACACAAAACGTAAAATAACCTTCATTATCTACTCTAATGAATAAAGAATGGATTATTTATTATCATTTACTGCAAACCCTCAATAAATCTAAAAAACCTCTATACACATAGAGGTTTAATCATCATCTTCATTAGTTTTTACATACGTTTTCAATTCTTCACGATTATTTTCTAACATCTGAGTTATTTCATTCATGTTTTGATAAGCTTTATCTATGATATCCATAGAATACTGAAATGCATTCTGTCTGATTTCCTCAGCATCTATTCTCGCCTTGGACAATATTATTTCAGCTCTCTGCTTAGCCATTTCAACAACCTTATGCTCATCTAAGATGTGTTCATATTGATTCTGAGCACCTTTTATTATTTTGGTTTCTTTCGTTTGAGCTTCACCCACAATGCGATCTGCATCGCGTTTGGCATCTTCAATTATTTTATTACGTTCATCTTTTATCCATTTTGCATGTTTTATCTCATCAGGCAGCAATATTTGAATTTCTTTTAATAAATTGCTAATCTCGTTTCTATCAATTAATATTTTCCCAGAAAATGGAATAGATGAAGAAATTTCTAATCTACTTTCAAACTCATCCAACAATTCTAGCACTTTCATCTTAATCCCCCTTTTTCTATTTTTTTAATTAATTTTTCATAAACATAATCTGTAACAAATATATCAACTTGTCCACCCAATATCGCTACTTCTTTAACCATGCTCGAACTTATAAAAGAATATTCAGGGCTAGTCATCATAAACAACGTTTCTATATCATTGCAAATCTCTTTGTTCATTAAAGCCATTCTGAATTCATATTCAAAATCAGTTACAGCCCGTAAACCTTTGATAATAATAGTTGTGTTTTTCTTCATAACATAGTCAGTTAACAAACCTACAAACGAATCTACCTTGACATTGTCTATGTTCTCAATGGAATTTTCAATCATATCCATACGTTCTTCTAAATCAAATAAAGAATTTTTATTTGGATTGTATGCAACAGCAACAATCAATTCATCACACAACTTCGCTGTTCTTTTGATAACGTCTAAATGTCCTTTGGTAATTGGATCGAAGCTACCTGGATAAACTGCTACTTTCATTAGATTTCCCCCTTCAGCTTGTAAAAGGTCAAAGTTGTATTCCCGTACTTTTTAAATTTGAATTTATCAAAATTATTGCATTCATCGGGATAATCCTCATCAGGATGGTGTTCTACAACAATTATTCCTCCGTCATTTAGAAGATTGTTTTCTGAAATGATCTTTAACGCTTTCAATCCAAGTCCTTTTTTATGAGGTGGGTCCAAGAATATTATATCAAATATCAATCCATTTCGTTTTGCTTTTGTTAAAAATATTTCAAAATCTACATTTGCTACAACTGCCCTATCTCTCAATCCAGTTCTCGCGATGTTATCATTTATTATTGGTATGCATTTAATATTTTTTTCAATAAAAAATGCTTTTGAAGCCCCTCTGCTGAGTGATTCAATACACAAACCTCCAGAACCGCTAAACAAGTCCAATACGAC
>JAYENG010000208.1:0-8806 GCA_034721975.1 Bacillota bacterium | reverse complement strand
TAAATAATTTGACATATAATCTTCTCCAATTCTATTTATATATATTTATTATAATCGAATTTTCTTTAAATTTCTTTACTTTTTAAAAAAATATAGTTTTTTTGTGAGATGTGACAATTGCTTAAAAACGTTATCATTGGTATACTGGTACCGTTACCAAAATGTTTTAAAAAGTGGTGAGAATATGAACAATATCAAAGATATTGCAAAATTAGCAGGCGTTGGAGTATCGACAGTTTCAAGAGTACTTAATAATCACCCCGATGTTAATGCTGAAACGAGAATAAAGATTCAAAAAATCATAGATTCTCAAAATTATATTCCTAATAGAAGTGCAAGGAATTTAAAAATGTCTCCAACAAAAAATATAGGAGTCATAGTAAAAGGCTCTTTCAATCCATTTTTCTCTGAAATAGTTGAAATTATGGAAAAAAGCATCACCAAAAGAAATTTTTCATTATTGCTTCACTATAATCCAATATGTGATACAGAAGATGCAGAAATTATAATTGAGCAAGTCAAGGAAAAAAGATTGAATGGAGTTATTTATCTTGGTGGCAACTTCAGTA
Source organism: Bacillota bacterium (assembly GCA_034721975.1). Taxonomy (GTDB): domain Bacteria; phylum Bacillota; class Clostridia; order Peptostreptococcales; family Acidaminobacteraceae; genus DAOURC01. The sequence goes on along the minus strand of JAYENG010000208.1, from coordinate 8,237 downwards.
AAAATTCAAACTCTTATCTCGAATCACTCGATATACCATTAGTACTTGCATCATCCAATATCGATTCAGATGTTAATAAAAAGAATTTTTCGAGTATAAGTATCGATAATGTTCAATCAGCCTTTGAAGCAGTCGACTACTTATGCCAAATGGGACATAAAAACATTGGACTTCTTTCCTCTGGATTAATAGACGAATACAACGGAAAGCTAAGGACCCTAGGTTATGAAAAAGCTCTCATACATAACAATATGCCATTGAACCATAAGTATCATAGAGATGGTTTTTATACCTTCGATTCCGGATACAATATGGCAAAAGATATTTTAACTATCTATCCAGAAATAACAGCATTATTTTCCACTTCAGATATTATCGCCGTTGGAGCCGCAAAATATATTTTATCAACAGGAAGAAATATCCCTGAAGATATTTCCATTATAGGTTTTGACGGATTAGAATACTCTGAGTTTTTTCACCCTTCTATTTCAAGTGTGAAACAACCCATTGAAGCAATAGGAGAAAAAGCTGTAGAATTATTGTTTTCAAATACTAAAAAGCACATATTATTGCAAACCGAATTGATAATTAGAAATTCAGTTTGCAAAGCAAAAGGAGAAAAAATATGATTGAAAGAAGCAGTGGCATATTAATGCATATCACTTCTTTACCAAGTAATTACGGTATTGGAACCTTTGGTGAAGAAGCCTATAAATTTATAGATTTTCTATATGAGTCAGGTCAGTCCTACTGGCAAATTCTGCCTCTTGGAATTACTGGATTTGGTGATTCTCCATACCAATCTATTTCCGCTTTTGCTGGAAACCATTATTTTATCGACCTGGATATCTTAATTAAAGAAGGTTTTTTAAATAAGGCTGATTTAGAAGGATATGATTTTAATGAAACCGAAGAAAAAGTAGATTACTATAAGATATTCAAAACAAGATCTCCGTTATTAAGAAAAGCCTTCGAAAGAAAGTATGAAATATGTAAAAAAGATGTCTTGAAATTTGTTGAAAAAGAATCTCTATGGATAGAGGATTTCGCCCTTTATATGGCTATTAAAACAAAGCACAATTTAATATCATGGCAAGATTGGGAGGCTCCTTATAGAGATAGAGATACTAAAACACTAGATAAGTTTAAAGAAGAAAATAAAACAGAAATAGAATTTTGGTACTTTGTTCAATATTTATTCTTCAAGCAATGGAATGAGTTAAAAGGATATGCTCATAATAAAAACATCAAAATTATCGGTGATTTACCAATCTATGTAGCCGAGGACAGCGCTGATGTCTGGGCCAATCCAGAATTGTTTTTACTAGATCAAATGAGCAAACCTATCATGGTTTCGGGTTGTCCACCAGATGATTTTGCTATTACAGGTCAATTATGGGGAAACCCTATTTATAATTGGGAAGTCATGAAAGAAAACAATTTCAAATGGTGGATTGATAGAATGGATGCATCAAGGCATATTTTTGACGTAATAAGAATTGATCATTTTAGAGGCTTTGAAGCATATTGGGAAATTCCATTCGGCGATTCAACAGCAGAATTAGGTAAGTGGACAAAAGGTCCCGGAATCGATTTATTCAATGCAATCAAAAATGCCCTAGGTGATATTGAAATCATCGCTGAAGATCTAGGTTATCTTACAGAAGATTTTCATGAGTTTAAAAATCAAACAGGTTTTCCCGGTATGAACCTTCTGCAATTTGCATTTGATTCAAGAGATGAAAACAACTATTTACCACATGCATATGAGAAGAATTCCGCTGTTTACACAGGAACGCATGATAACAATACAACTCTAGGTTGGATAAACGAAGATGCAAAACCTGACGAAATCAAGTACGCAAAAGATTACCTGCACCTATCGGAAGAAGAAGGATATGTTTTTGGATTCATCAGAGGTTGTTGGAGCTCTGTCTCTAATCTCGCAGTTGCCCCGATTCAAGACTTCTTGAATCTAGGTTCAGAAGCAAGGTTTAACATCCCCTCAACTCTTGGAGGCAACTGGGTTTGGAGAATGAAAAAAGATAATTTATCTGAAGAATTATCAAAAAAAATATTTAAACTGACCAAAACATACTGGAGGTTAAATCGCAATGTTTAAGAAAGATTCATTTAAAGAAGATATATCAAAAATACTATTAATAGACAAAGCTACTACTTTGGATGTTGCATCACCAGAAGAACTTTATTACGCTGTATCAAAGGCATCTATGCTAAGTATGTCAGACAAGTGGTTAACTCAGAGACACGATAAAAGAGAAGCTTCATATTTTAGCGCTGAATTTTTAATGGGAAGAGCTTTTAGCAACAACCTAATAAACTTCGGTATCTACAAAAAAGTTAAAGAAGTGCTTCAAGAGTTGAACATAGATATTAATCTACTAGAAGATCAAGAAAAAGATGCCGGTCTCGGCAACGGTGGTCTCGGTAGATTAGCTGCTTGCTTTTTAGATTCAGGAGCAACTTTAAACATTCCTCTAAACGGCTATGGAATAAGGTATGAATACGGTTTATTCAAACAACATTTTGAAAATGGTTTCCAAATGGAAGAAGCAGATAACTGGCTGGTAAACGGTGATCCTTGGTCTATTAGAAAAGACTCAGACTCTGTGATAGTATCTTTTAAAGATTTCGATGTTAAAGCTATTCCTTATGATATGCCTATAATAGGTTATAATTCAGATACTATAAATACTTTAAGATTATGGAAATCTGAAGCACTTGATTCTTTTGACTTCAAGTCATTCAACAATCAAGAATATGACATGGCATTAACGGAAAAAAACAGAGCAGAGGATATTTCAAGAGTTCTCTATCCTAACGATTCAAATGATGAAGGAAAGTTATTAAGAATAAGACAACAGTATTTCTTTAGCTCAGCTTCACTACAGGATTTGATTAAAAAACATAAAAAGAGACATGACGCTCTAGACAATTTCCACGAATTCAATGCTATTCAATTAAATGATACACACCCAGCTGTATCAATACCTGAGTTGATTAGACTGCTGATTGATGAAGAAGGTTACGACTTTATCGATGCACTGAACATCGCAAAGAAAACTTTCTCATATACAAACCATACGATTTTATCAGAGGCTCTAGAACAATGGTCTATAGAATATTTTAAAACTATCCTCCCGAGAATATATGAAATCATAAAACTTATAGATCTCGAGCTTATTAAAGAGCTAAAAAAACTCGATAGGAATGTTGCTGATTATAGAATTATTGCTGACGGAAAAATAAAAATGGCATGGTTAAGTATATATGGTTCAAAATATGTAAACGGCGTCGCTAGACTTCATACCGAAATATTAATAGGTTCTGAATTAAAGCAGTGGTATAATATTTATCCAGAGAAATTTCAAAATAAAACAAACGGCATTACTCAAAGAAGATGGCTACTTAAATCAAATCCAGAATTATCAAATCTAATTACAGAATTACTGGGATCTGATGATTGGATAGTAAACTTGGATAAATTAAAGGATTTAGAAAAATATTCTGACGATGAAGACATTCTAAGAAGATTTATTGATATAAAAATGGCTAAAAAAGAGCAATTGGCAAAATATATTAAAAAGCATGAAAACATAGATATAGATACTAATTCTATATTTGATATACAGATAAAAAGATTGCATGAATATAAAAGACAACTTTTAAATGCTTTTCAAATTTTAGATCTTTATTATCGACTAAAAGAAAATCCAAAAATGGATATAAATAAAAGAACCTTTATTTTTGGTGCCAAGTCTGCTCCAGGTTACTTCAGAGCTAAAGGTATAATTGCATTTATAAACAAAATTGCAGATTTAGTCAATAACGATCCTGAAATAAACGGTAAAATTAAAGTAGTTTTTGTACAGAACTATCGAGTTTCTTACGCAGAATATCTATTCCCTGCAGCGGATATATCCGAGCAAATTTCAACAGCCGGTAAAGAGGCGTCAGGTACTGGAAATATGAAATTCATGCTAAGCGGAGCTCCTACTATAGGAACTTACGACGGAGCAAATGTCGAGATCGTTGAAGAAGCGGGATTTGAAAACAACTTTATATTCGGAGCTAGAGTTGAAGAATTAGAAGAAATCAAAGATAGCTACGATCCAAAATACTATTACAAGCATACAGAAGGCCTAAAGAGAGTTGTCGACAGTTTGATAGATGGCACTTTCAGCGATGAAGGTACAGGAATGTTTAAAGATTTGTATGATTCAATTTTAGAAGGTACCGATTGGCACAGTGCTGATAATTACTATATTCTAAAAGACTTCGATTCATATAGAAAAGCACAGGCAGATGTGGATATCGCATTTGGAAACAAACTTGAATTCGCTAAAAAATCTTGGATTAATATGGCCAATGCAGGAAAATTCAGTAGCGATAGAACAATAGCTGAATACGCAAAAGAAATTTGGAAATTATAACAATAAGACTATTTGAGCTATCAATCAAAATTGATAGCTCATTTTTTGCTTGATTCAATTTTTTCTTCAAGAAATTGATATTCTTCACTTTGTGAATATATTGGATCTTTCAGGTTTTGTTTAACCAACAGATGATAGAATATCGCTCCTAGAACACCTATATATATAGAGCTTATAGAATCTAATCCACTGACAATCCATATCAAACTTAAAAGTGGTCCTATAAGGATATGCATCGGTGATGCTTTAATCTCACTTGATTTATATAAAGCAAGTCCTACTGGAATTAAAATCGGTGTGGCTCTAAAAACCATCGATAAAAATCCCCAATTTAAAATCATAGAATCATCCAACTTCACAACAATTATATAGACAACCATTGATAAGATTAAAATGGTAAGTCTAGTAATCTTTAAAATTGTTTGATCTTTTTTAACTTTAAAAACATCTTTAATCAAAATAGTTGTGATACCCAACATCAAGCCAGCTGCCGTTGCAACAGAAGATATGACAACAGCCGCTATGGCAACACCGCCAATCACCGGAGAAAGATACCACTGTGTAAACAGCATAAAGCTATCTCTAGCAATAATATCTGGATGATTCAATTTCATAAATAATCCAATCAAAACACTCACTATACCGACAGGCATTATTAGAAACGCCGTTAAATACCCCGTTCTTCTTAATGTTTTTCTATCTTTTGCAGCCATAGATGTTTGAAAATATATTTGTGTAGACAATACACCTAAGACTGTTGAAAGAGGTAAAGATAAATCTTTAAAAAATCCCTTGGAAAAAGGATTCCAAAATCCATCGATTTTCATTTCCCCTAAACTATAAATTATATCGTATCGGCTTATCAAAACAACTCCAATAATTATTGCCGATAGATATAAAAGAATGGTCTTAATGCTTCCCACAACAGTACTACCCCAAAAGCCTCCAAAAATAACATAGAACATAATGACTACAACAGTTAAAAAAACTGTTATCGACACATTAAAAGGCAACATATTATATAAAACAGATACACTTGCAATAACTTGGCCGTTAATATGTATAAACATTCCCAAAATCAATATGGCACTTGCCGCCAATCTTGCCCTATCCCCGTAATGGTCACCAATAATCCCTGTTAACGTAGATAGTTTTTTATCTTTATCTAAAAGATGACCATAGACAATATTCAATGAAATACTTGCAACGACCAATCCAAAAGTAAACCAAATGGCTCCAACACCTCTTTCATAGGCCATTTGACTCGTACCTACTGTAGAAGCGCCACCGATGATTGCCCCCATCAGCATTCCGGTTAAACTAAAAACCCCCATACCGTTTGAAGGTATGAAAAATTCTTCAGTTGATTTAATAAAATATCGACTGAAGTATCCCGCTAAAACCGTAAAAAGTATTATCAATAAAGTAATTAATGTCATATAAATCATCACCTATATCAGCATAACATAATCCATCTCATTTATACATAAATATGCATTTTATTCATTGTTTTATTCAAAATAAAATAATGAAATAATAAGAAAAGATAGTTCAATTTGAACTATCTCCTTCTCATTATAATTGGTTTTATTATTTTAAGTTTACCTACATCGGTGAGTATAGAGTCATCTAAAACCTCTTCGTATTCACCTTCAAGATTAAAATCACACTCTATTTCCTTATCTCCAAAGTTAATAGCTGCAATAACTTTATCATCTTCGTACCTCACGATAAGCAGATTATCTTTTATTATTTCATAGCTTACTTTTTTAGTCTTGAATACTTCGTCTTTAACCAACAAGTTTAGCCTTTCTATAAGCTTGGCATACTCCGGAATTATCCTATCGAAGTTAACCGGATCTATGTCAAATAAACTTGGAGTATGAGTATCCATAGTTTCTTGCCCGGCATATACTAAAGTAGCTCCTTTTAGCATATATGATAAAACAGTATAATTAATCTTTTTCTCTATAGAATCTACATATGCACTCATTCTCTTTTGATCATGGTTTTCAATGAATCTAAGTTTAATATAATCATCAAGATAAAGTTCATCTTGATTTTTCACTTCATCGATGTACTCTTTTAAACTGATTTCACCTTTTACAAAAGCTTCGTATTGAGGATGGATATCATAATCATAAAGAATATCAAAAGCCTCGTAAACTTCTTTGTCGCCATATGCCTTAAATCCTTTTTCAACCAATTCTTCAATAAACTCTTTATTCACTGATTCAGCAAGCCATATTGTATCTGGATTTATATTTGCAACTTCTTCTCTTGCCGTTTTCCAGAACTCTACCGGCACTAAAGAAGCCACATCGCATCTATATCCATCCACACCTAACATCGACCATTTCTTTAAATATCCTATCATCGGCTGCCAAATGTCTTTATTATCGTAATCCAAGTCGATTACATCTATCCAATCCTCAGCTTTGCACATAGGTTTCCCTTTTTCATCTGTGATAAAATATTCAGGATGCTCACCGAATAATTTTGAATCATACGATGTGTGATTATACACTACATCAATCATTACTTTTAATCCTTCTTTATGAGCTGCATCTATAAAATCTTTAAAAGAATCCATATCACCATATTCTGAATTGACATCTCCAAAATCTTTTATAGAATAAGGGCACCCTAAATCACCTTTTTTATTTATAATACCGATTGGATGTATAGGCAATAACCATATAACATCAAATTTCATAGATTTAATTCTTTTTAAATCACCTATCAATTTTTCAAAAGTATTTTTTTTGCCATGATTTCTAAGATATATCGAATATATCGATATATTTCTAAATTCACTATTCATTTTTTATCAGTCTCTTTCTACCAGTTTCGTTTCTACAATTAAATGATTATTAATCATTTTCTTATCGTTAAGTTTTGAAATCAATAATTTTGCAACGGAATATCCCAAGCATTCAGAATTAATATCTACCGATGTGATAGAAGGCTTTTGAAATTCATTGACTGGAATATTATTAAACCCAGTTACCTTAACGTCTATCAGCCCTTTTTCATCTAGATATTTCCGCACTCCAAAGGCAAGCAAATCATCTGTCGTGGCTATTGCTGTAGGTCTTGAACTTTCAAATATCTTCTCACATGCAAGATAACCATTATTCATATCAAATCCTTCGGTATGAACTATCAATTCATTTTTAAACTGATAACCCCTTGCTCCTAATGCCATTTTATAACCTTCAAGACGATCAGTAGAGAAAACAAATTTTTGCGGACCACCAATAAACCCTATTTCACTATTTCCTTTAGAAATCAGATAATTGACGACATCATACATAGCCTTGAAATTATCATTATCTACCCAAAGAACTCCTTCAGAAATCTCCGGTCTTCCAATCACCGAAAAAGGAAAATCTTCTTCTTTTAGATATTGAATCAATGGGTCGTTTTCTACAGCTGTCAATAAAATAATTCCGTCGACAAGATTACTGTAAATATATTCTTTTAAATAATTCATTTCTTCTTCTTCATTCTTTGAATAAGTATACATAATATGATAACCATTTTTTTGTGAATAGATACTTATCCCTCTAAGCACATTAATAAAAAATGGATTCTTGAATAAATTTTCATCTGAATTGGGAATAATTATTCCCAGAATATTCGTCTTCCTATTAGCCAAACTTCTTGCAATGACATTTGGCCTATATTTTAATTTTTTCATTGCATCATTTACCACTTGTTTTGTTTCATCTGATATTCTCGGATTATTTGCAATTACACGAGATACCGTTGAAGGTGAAA
>JAYENG010000207.1:0-1606 GCA_034721975.1 Bacillota bacterium | reverse complement strand
CATTTTTTCAATTAAAGCTTCTTCGGCTTCTCCACGTTCCACCTTGTCGTTGATTCGAACTACATTCAACAATTCTTCATATACTGTTTCTTTTACAAAATCTTTTAATTCTATATTTTCTTCTGGTTTAACATATTCTTTCTTTTCAACATCAAGCTCATTTACAATATTCTCAATAAAGCTTACTATTTCTTTAATAGCTTCATGACCGAATAGAATAGCATTAAGCATTTCTTCTTCAGAAATTATTTTAGACCCTGCTTCCACCATCATAATAGCATCTTTAGTTCCAGCTACAGTCAAGTCCAATAAAGATTTTTCCGCTTGCTCTACAGTTGGGTTGATTACATATTCGCCGTCAACTAATCCGACCTTGACTGCTCCAGTCGGTCCGCTAAATGGAAAATCTGAAATGCTAAGAGCAATGGATGATCCAATCATAGCAGTAATCTCAGGTGAATTGTTTTGATCTACAGATAATACAGTTGCAATGATTTGAACCTCTTTTCTATACCCGTCCGGGAATAAAGGTCTAATAGGTCTATCAATCAACCGTGATGTCAATGTAGCATTTTCTGAAGGTCTACCTTCTCTTTTTATATAACCACCGGGGATTTTACCGACAGCATACATTTTTTCTTGATACTCACAGCTGAGTGGAAAGAAATCCATCCCCGCTCTAGGTTTGCTAGAACCCGCAGCGGTTACCAAAACAACCGTATCTTCGTATCTCATCATTGCAGCACCTTTAGCCAAAGGTGCATAACGTCCGATTTCGACTTTTAATTCTCTTCCACCTAAACTCATTTGGAACACTTTGTTTTCAATACTCATAAATACCTCCTATATAATCTTTTGGTATCTTAGAATTTATCCTACTTTCACTAGATAAATAACATTTACCCACTAAAAGTAGGACAATAAAAGTAATAAATTCTAAAATCCTATTAAAAGAAAAAGCGGGATAATCCCGCTATCTTTATTTTCTCAAGTTCAATTTTACTAGAATAGCACGATATCTTGCAATATCATTTTTCTTAAGATAGTTTAACAGTCTTCTTCTTTTACCAACCATTTTTAAAAGACCTCTTCTTGAGTGATGATCATTTTTGTGAAGTTTAAGGTGATCATTAAGATAGTTAATTCTATAAGTTGATAATGCAATTTGAACTTCTGGTGAACCTGTATCACCTTCATGAGTTTTGTGCTCATTGATGATTTCTTGTTTAATTTCTTTAGTAATCATTTTTGTACCTCCATAATTAATTTTTTACACTTGATTCCCTGTGATTCGTTGGAGAATCGAAAGACTGAGAATTAAGTATTTAACAACTTATTTTAACATAATAATTCAATCTCGTAAACAATTAAATATATTGTTTACTCTCTCAATATCCAGTTTGATTTGATTAGTAAGATCTTCATGTTTCTGAAATTTTATTTCATCTCTGATTCTTTGAATGAATTCAACTACAATTTCTTTGTTGTATAAATCTCCATTGAAATCAATAATATATGTTTCGAAATTTAAACCATTTTGATTGAATGTAGGATTGAAACCAACATTTGTTATCGAATTATACCGTTTGTTTTTTTCCACCACTCG
>JAYENG010000206.1:0-8896 GCA_034721975.1 Bacillota bacterium | reverse complement strand
TCGTAAAATACTTAATTACCTTACACCAGATGAAGCCTTTGATGATGAACTCTATGAAATATATCAATAATAGGCATACATATTTTTACAGTTGAAAATTAGTTCAATTTGTCATTGCAATTTTAGTCAAATAAATATTTTAAATTATCGACTAAAATTAAAGTAATCAATAATATCTTTTGCCTCAGTTACAGGAATCGCACCCAATTTAATCAAATAATTATTACCGTCACTCATAGGATTATTAATCGATCCCGGAATGACAAAAACCGGTTTACCTTGATTAAGTGCGTGATTCACAGTTGTCATTGTACCACTTTTTATCTTAGCCTCTACAACGAGAATCCCAAGTGATATCCCGCTTATGATTCTATTTCTATATGGATAATGGTATCCCTTTGGCTTAATATCATAATCATATTCAGAAATAATCAGATGATTTTCACGCAATTCATTTTTTAATCCATTGTTGGATTTCGGATAATTTATGTTTATTCCACAACCTATTACTGCAATCGTTTTTCCTTTTCCATTAATTGCACCTTTATGAGCTGATGTATCAATGCCGATAGCCATTCCACTCACAATTACAAAATCATCGCCAGCCAGTTCCTTGGCGAATTTTTCGGCATTTATTCTGCCTTCGCTGCTTGGATATCTAGATCCAACTATACCAATAATTCTTTCTCTGTACATGATTTCTGTTTTTCCATAAGCATAAAGTTTTTTAGGCAAATCAATTATGTTTTTTAATCTGTCTGGTAAATCATTCGAATAGATATTAGTCAAAAAAAACACCCCTTATAATTATTTCATAAAGGATGTTAGATTTGCATTAATAATTTAAATGTTCCACAATGCATTAATATTTATCTAATACCATGTTCACATGCTCATCAATATAGATTCCTTTGTTTTTCTTGGATTTTAACAATATATATTCAACTAATTGTTTTCTGTTCTCCATTGAATTTCTGATAAGAAACATCTTGGTTGCGTTTCCTATAGCAATGTGTTTTTTGTATTTTCTACTGATAGTAATAAATTCGATTTCGTCATATGGCATGAAAATCTCTTTTTTTCCTTTAATCTCATAAAATCCTTTTTCGTCAGTTTTGATATGATAGTTTCTATTGACTATTTGATCTTTGATAAGAAGAAAAAGCAAAATAACTACAATGCCTCTAAATAACCAATTTGTCGGGAATAATGTAAAAGCCAACATAAAGACAATTCCTAAGTTCTCTATCATAAGAGCTGTTTTTTTCTTTCTATATTCCAATACTTTCACCAACCTTTAATATTTTTCAAAAATGTTTTACGGTGAATCGGAGTTGATCCAAAATTTTCGATAGCTTCATAATGAGCTTTTGTACCATATCCTTTATGCTTTTCAAACCCGTATTCAGGATATATCGTACTCATTTCTCGCATGATCTTATCTCTAGTGACTTTAGCGATTATTGAAGCCGCAGCAATTGAATTACTCTTTTGATCTCCCTTAATCAAATTTACCTGCCTTATAGGTAAATCTAATTCAACTGCATCGATAAGCAATACATCTGGTTTGTAATTTATTTCATCAACTGCCATTATCATCGCTTCTTTTGCAGCATTAAGAATGTTTATTTTATCGATTTTATTTTGATCAACAATACCTACACCAATAGCTATAGCCTTATCTGAGATAATATGAAACAATTCATTTCTCTTTTTTTTTGAGAGCTTTTTAGAATCATCCAATCCTAAAATCATTTCATTTTCAGGCAAAATCACTGCAGCAGCCACAACAGGTCCAGCTAAAGGTCCTCTTCCTGCTTCATCTATACCTACTATAATAAAATATCCATTATCTCTCTCAATTTTCTCAAAACAATCCATTTTAATGTATTTATTGATTAAATTATTTTTATGTTCAATTTTTTTTCTCAACTGATCCGCCAATTTTATTACAGATTTTCTATGATCTCTTTCCAATAACAGAATCATATCTTCAACTTCATCAGTCACACCAATTAATTTTTTGATATCATTTAAAGATAAATCAGCTAAATTACTCAACATCCGGCCACTCCAAAGATATCTTTCCAATTTTCCCGTTACGATATTCATCAAGTAAAATATTACTTATTTTATTATAATCTATTTCATTACCTTTTGTTAAACAACCTCTTCTTATGGCTATATCATTTAATACTTCAAGAGGTTCTTTATCACCCATGGCAACATCATAACGCTTTGTCAACAACTTAGGATAATTCTTCATTACAAAACCAACAAAAGACAAAGCAATTTCTTCAATATCCAATATTTCATCCCTGATCGAACCTACATATGCTAAATTCTTACCTGTTTCTGCACTTTCAATCCTCGGCCACAAAATTCCCGGAGTATCAAATAATTCCAATCCTTTTCGTATTCTAATCCACTGTTTACCTCTTGTAACTCCAGGTTTGTTCCCTATTTTGGCAGTTTTTTTACCAGCCAACTTATTTATCAATGAAGACTTCCCGACATTAGGTATTCCAACTATCATCACTCTAATAGCTCTTTCTTTCAACCCTTTAGCTTTCAGTTTCTCGGTAATCGGATTAGCAGAGACCTTGATTTCATGAACAAGTCGATTCACACCTTCTCCAGTAATACAATTTATGGGAATCGATTTAATCCCTTTGTTTTTATAATACTTGATCCAGCTATCCAAATTTTCAGGATCCGCCAAATCGAATTTATTAAAAACAACAATTTTCAATTTTCCTTTCAGCAATTCATCGATTTGAGGGTTTTTGCTGCTTACCGGGATTCTAGCATCAAGCAATTCCACTACAACATCTATCAATTTTAAATTCTCTTGAATAAGTTCTTTGGTTTTTTTCATGTGACCAGGATACCAATTTATAGTCATCATATCACCGCCTATCTTTATTTCTATTATAACTTAAAACAAAAAGTAAACAAACTGGCAATTTGCCAGTCTGCATTATCTACGTTCTTTAACTTTTGCTGATTTACCAACTCTGTCTCTAATGTAATATAATTTCGATCGTCTTACTTTACCTTTTCTTACAACTTCAATCTTCTCGATTTTTGGAGAATGAATCGGCATAGTTTTTTCTGCACCAACTCCAGAAGAAATTTTTCTTACAGTAAAGTTTTCAGAAACACCACCGTTTTGTCTTTTGATAACTAGTCCTTCGAAAACTTGAACTCTTTCTCTCTTTCCTTCGACTATCTTCAAGTAAACTTTAACAGTGTCACCAACTTTAAATTCAGATACATCAGATTTCAATTGTTCTTTCTCGATTTCCTTGATTATGTTCATATTCATATACTTTGCCTCCCTTCTTCATAGCCGTTCTTAAACATTTAATGCCAGCGGAACGTCCGTATTACACGCAGATAATTATATCACAGCATAATTCTTATAACAAGTTCTTTTTCAACTGTTTTATAAGTTTAACAATCCTATCGCTGAAGTATTCGTTTTCAATCCCCTCGGAAATTAAATCTTTCCTTCTAGAAAGAGTCAATTTAATTGATTCAGTCATCCTATATTGTTCAATATTTTTATGATTTCCAGATAAAAGCACGTCAGGAACTATATGACCTTCAAAGTCTCTCGGTCTTGTATATTGAGGGTATTCTAGAAGATGATTCGAAAAACTCTCTTCCGTCAAAGACTCTTCTGTCAATGTCCCGGGAATCAACCTAGTTACAGCATCGATCATTACGAGTGCCCCTAGTTCGCCTCCGCTTAATACATAATCTCCTATAGACACCTCTAAATCTACATAATTGTCTATAATCCTTTGATCAAGACCCTCGTAGTGTCCACATAATAATATCAGATCAGATTCCTTTGATAAATCAGACGCCAAGTCTTGATTCAATGCCTCGCCTTTCGGCGTCAAGTATATTACCTTTTTATTTTTATAATCCAACTCTTTAAGAGCACTTGCTATAGGTTGTGGCGTCAACACCATTCCCGCCCCTCCGCCAAAAGGCGAATCATCAACAGAATGATGTTTGTTTTCAGCATAATCTCTGAAATTTACCGCTTCTATGCTTACAATGTTTTTTTCTCTAGCTCTTTTGATAATGCTGGTATTTACATAACTTTCAATTACCTCTGGAAACAATGTCAACACTTGTATATTCATCATAATCCCTCAATCAATTCGACTGTTATACGACGATCTTCAATATTTATCTCTTTAATAAATTCATCTACAGCAGGAACAAGAATTTCTCTATTATTTGTTTTTACAACGTAAATATCCTGTGCTGTGTGAGTCAATATATCTTTTAATACACCTATTTTCTCTCCGTTGGAATATACATCCAATCCAATCAAATCTATAATCAAATATTCATCTTCTTCTAAATCCTTGATATTCTCACGGTCGATATATACATATTCATTACGTAGTTTCATCACATCATCAACGCTGTTAATTCCTTCAAGAAGTAAAATAGGCATTTTTTTGTTATATGAAACTTTTAAAATATTATATTTTTTATTCTTTATGTAAACATAGGCCATTTCCTCAAATCTCTCAGGATAATCTGCATGCGGATAAATTTTCATTTCTCCCTTAAGTCCCTTGACATTGACTATTTGCCCAATTATTATCTTCTCCATAATTAACACCCCATAAAAAGCAAACCCAATATATATTGGGTTTACTGAATAATTTCTACAACAACTCTTTTGTTTTCTTTTGTAGCCGAGGCTTTGACAACAGTTCTTATCGCCTTGGCGATACGACCTTGTTTACCAATAACTTTCCCCATATCATCTGGTGCAACTCTCAATTCAATAATTACCGAATGGTTTTCTTCTACTTCATTAACTTCAACAAGTTCAGGATAAGCAACCAGTGATTTTGCAATGAATTTAACAAGTTCTCCCATTTGTACACCTCCAGAGTACTATATGCTACTTAGACTCTTCTAATTTTTCAAAAACACCGTTTTTCTTAAATAATTCTCTAACAGTATCAGTTGGTTGTGCACCATTTTTTAACCATTTTATGGCACTTTCTTCATTGATTTTAAGCTCTATAGGTTCTGAAACTGGATTATAATATCCGATTTCCTCAATAAATCTACCATCTCTAGGAGATCTTGAATCAGCAACAATTAATCTATAGAAAGGTTTTTTCTTTGCACCCATTCTTTTTAATCTGATTTTTACAGACATGTATTTCACCTCCTTAAATATTTTATATTTATATCATCACAAAAGTGTGATTGATTTACATAAACGGCATGTTGATTTTGCCGCCCTTCGACACTTGACTCATCTGCTTCATCATTTTTTTTGTCTGCTCAAATTGCTTGACCAACCGGTTGACATCAGGAACAGTAGTCCCGCTGCCTAAAGCAACTCTCTTTTTTCTAGATGCGTTTAGTACACCTGGATTTTTTCTTTCGTTTTTTGTCATAGATTGAATAACGGCCTCGACCTTAACCAAATCTCTATCATCAAGATTTACATTTTTAAGTGCTTTATTATTCATTCCAGGTATCATACCCATCAAATCACTAATAGATCCCATATTTTTCATCTGTTGCATCTGTTCTAGAAAATCATCTAAATCCAATTCCTGATTTTTCATTTTCTTCTGAAGTTTTTTAGCTTTTTCCTCATCAAAGTTCTCTTGTGCTTTCTCTATCAAAGTAAGAACATCACCCATTCCAAGAATTCTAGAAGCCATTCTATCAGGATAAAATTCCTCAAATTCATTTAATTTTTCTCCAACACCAATAAACTTAATAGGTTTCCCCGTAACCGCTCTGACAGATAGAGCCGCTCCACCCCTCGTGTCTCCATCGAGTTTTGTTAAAATTACACCGGTCAATCCTAATTGCTGGTTAAAGCTTTCCGCCACATTGACAGCATCTTGACCTGTCATGGCATCTACAACCAACAGAATTTCATCCGGTGTGACCACTTCTTTGATTTTTATCAATTCATCCATTAAATCTTCATCAATATGCAATCTTCCAGCAGTATCGATAATAACTAAATCATTACTGTTTTTATTCGCCTGATTGATACTTGCTTTAACAATATCTACAGGATTAATTTGATCTCCCATTGTAAAAACAGGAATATCCAAAGATTCACCTACTACTTGAAGTTGTTTAATCGCAGCAGGTCTATAAATATCACCTGCAACTAGAAGTGGTTTTTTTCCTTGCTTTTTCAACATGCTTCCAAGTTTGCCGCCTGTTGTAGTTTTTCCAGCTCCTTGCAATCCAACCAGCATAACCACAGTGGGTGGCTCTGAAGAAATGTTTATTTTGGAATTCGTTTCACCCATCAATTTTGTCAATTCTTCATTGACGATTTTAATGACTTGTTGCCCAGGTGTCAAACTTTCCATTACCTCGCTGCCATTTGCTCTTTCGCTGACATCTTTAACAAACCGTTTAACTATTTTAAAGTTTACATCGGCTTCAAGTAACGCCAATTTAACTTCTCTCATTGCTTCTTTAATATCTTTTTCACTCAATTTCCCGCGACCCGTCAATTGTTTAAAGGTGCTTTGGAGTTTGTCCGATAAACTTTCAAATACTGCCATTATCTTACCTCCATCTAATCCATCAATCTATTCACTCTATTGATTATATCAGCAAATATTTCATTCAGTCTTTTGTCATCGATGCTATTTTGAATTTCTTTGATATCATTGCTTATTTCTTTCAACTCATCTTCATTCATTTCAAATTTATATATCAAACTCAATTTTTCCTCATAATTCTGCAAAATATTTTGACTTCTTTTAATTGAATCATAAATCGCTTGTCTGCTGATATGTAAATTTTCACTGATTTCTCCCAATGATAAATCTTCGTAAATATACAGCTCGATCATTTTTTTTTGATTATCAGTTAATAATTGTCCATAAAAAGCATATAAATTACCTATTTCCATTTTCTTTTCAATCATTTCATCACCCTGTAAAGGAAATTTACTTTACAGACATATTTTAAAGGTTAATTCGACAAATGTCAACAAAAAAATGAATAGTTTTAACAAATTTATATGATTCGTTTATGATAATGTCCTACTATAGCATTTATAATTATGTCCCGATATAGATTTAATATTGTTTTACACACTCATGGCCATTGTTTGTATTCATTTTGTGAAATCTGTAAATTTCTGAATCCATCCTTACCAAATATGAATTAACATGAGTATTCATAATTTTTTTGTCTAGCCACAACTTCATAATCTTATGAGTAGTGTTGTCGATGTTCATATACTCATCGAATTCAATGTTTTCAACAAGTGTACTTCCTAGAATTGCATTGAATTGTTTTTTATCAAAATAAACATTTTTAATATCTATATTTAGTTGATTGCCTTCACGATGCATTATTTGAATCGTCAAAGGTGCTGTAATTTCATCAAAACAAACGAAATCGTCTTTTATTACCAATTCGTGGGTTAGAATATTGTAATTATATCATTAAGTATTGTTATTGATTCTTCTGCCGAGTTTTTATTCTGGCCAGGCGATTGGCCATTACATCCAATTAGCAGTATGGCCAATAATATTACCAAATGTTTGCCTTTCATAATATTCTCCTCTGCTAGTAATCAAAAACAGATCCTTTAAGTTTTAGATTTGGATATTGATTATGCCTATCCGAATGGCTGGATTTAAATCTTTACACTGCCACCGTTTGTGATACAAATCCTCAAGTTGCATCACCCGCCTCCACACCATGAAGATGATACTCTGCTAATAAATATAACTATTACTCAGCAAGCTTAATTTCCATGGGATATTCTATTGTTTTACCGTCATACTCCAAATATCTCTGCATCATATCCGGCATCCGTGGCTCCTCGATAAAATCGACATATTCCATGACCGTTAGAATCCGCCATTTATCGTCATCCTGCTTAAAGGTATACTTTCTGAAAACATAGGACTCTTTTCCGAGAAGGACATTTTCACCTCGCACAATAACATGTTTGAAGGAGAAATTGATATCATCAATTACTTCAGACACTAAAACACTTTTCATTAACTGTAAATCAGCAAGCTCGGCCTCTTCTGCACTTTTATACAAGTATTCCTTGAGGTTTGTCAATTCTTCTTCATTCAATCGCCTGATATCATTCACATCATACATCACTCCATCAAGACCAAAAACCGGCTCTTCATAATATCTCTCTGGATTGATCAAATGCCTCTCTGTAATTTCAATATATTCTGAAACGCTAATGCCAAGTTTCCTCAACGAGAAGTCAGCATAAGCCATATCAAGTGCTGTTTCCATCACTGGATCATAAGTATCTTGCATGCAACCCGCGGAGATTATCAATATAGTCAAAACCATAATAACTCCTACAACACGTCTTTTTCTCATCTTGTTCCCCTTTCGTATTCGAAATTTTATGCAAGTTTTCAATTTTTGTAATTTTGTTATTTTTGCTATAAATTATACAAATAATTACCACTCCGGATTATCATAAAATCTATAACCAGGTAGTGTAGAGGCATCCGATTCGTGGCCGTCATACATATCAAGTTCATAATATCCCTGCCCAAATACATCTAGTTGAAATTCAAATTCAGTGTCATACCAATACTCTTGAATGGTGTATCCATACATATGCGGCAAACCCGTCATTAGCATTTTCTCACCACAATCACATTCATATAAATATATCGAATATGGCATACTTTGCCCGTTATATTTTACGACTTGACCTCCTTGATAAATCATCTCGTGAATACCATGTATCCTGCATTCCCGAATTAATGTAACGAGTCCGGGAATGCTATGTCCATATCTTTAAATAAACTAATCTGTTTCCTTGTTATTTCACCAACATGAAGTTTATGACCAGGTCTTTCAAAACATTCTA
>JAYENG010000205.1:0-8940 GCA_034721975.1 Bacillota bacterium | reverse complement strand
AGAAACTCTTGAAAGCTTATTTTCTCTGACATACATCGTTAAATATTGACGTGGAACACCTGCATTCTCAACATCTTTAGTCGTAATCAAACCTTTTTTATTCTCAATTAACTTATCCAACTGTACTCTATAATTCATATCATCACCCTTTTGCATCTATACTACAATTATAGCTCAATGTTGTACAAATGCAAATGTTTTCCATAGTACAATCAAAAATCCAATCGTCAGATACTGTTAGCTTCCTGTTGAGACTATTGAATATCGATTGGATGAATCGGAAATGATTTGCCCAGAGTGTAATCATACACTTCATTAAATGAGCAAAGAAGTAAGAAAAGAATTAAAAATAATACCGGCACAGGTTAAAGTAGTTGAGCATGTACGTTATGTTTATACCTGCCGGCAGTGTGAAAAAGAAAATACAAAGACTCCTGTTATTACGGCTAAAATGCCAAAGCCAGTGATGCCTGGAAGCTTTGTATCGCCATCATTACTTGCTTTTATAATGGATAAAAAATATGCACAGGCCATGCCTCTTTATAGACAAGAAAAACAGTTTATAAATTTTAGGATTGATATATCTAGGCAGAATATGGCTAACTGGGTTTTACATGGCTCTAATACTTGGCTTAAGCTTCTTTATGATAGAATGCATGTGTTTCTATTAAAAAAATCTGTTTTAAATGCTGACGAGACACCGATGCAAGTTTTAGATGAACCTGGTAGATCTGCTAAAAGCAAATCATATATGTGGCTCTATGCTACGGGAATCAATAGTGATAAACAAATATTCCTTTATGATTATCAACCGTCTAGGGCAAATAAACATCCTAAAAATTTTCTAACAGGATTTTCTGGGTTTCTTCAAACAGATGGATATATTGGGTATAATGCTGTAGAAAATGTTACTTTAATTGGTTGTTTTGCGCATGCTCGGCGTTATTTCAATGATGCTTTAAAAGCACTACCAAAAGAATCTATAGTTTCTAAAACAACTGCTGGCATAGGACTTGAATATTGTAATAAATCATTCAAAATAGAAAAAGATTTAAAAGACTTAAAATCACATAAAAGATATGAAATACGTTTAGAACGAAGTAAACCTGTTTTAGATGATTATTTTGGGCTCTTTCTCATATTGTGTGGTTAAAGAAAGCGGAGAAGCAAGTGTTGCCAAAGAGCAGTTTAGGAAAAGCTATTGCATATAATATAAATCCATTCTTTTATTTAAAATATTTATTTGAGAAATTGCCAAATACAGATCCAGAGAATTTAGAAGAACTAGATACATTGATGCCATGGTCAAAAGTGCTACCTGAAGAATGCAAACTGCCTAAAAAAGAATAATCTATAGCTCATATCATTTATTCAAGGTGTGGGCTATTTTACGCTTATATATGTAAAAAGGGTTCAGACTAGGCTATTGTGTTCAAGTATATTATCACCGTCGTGCTAACAGAGTTAACCGCAAGAAACAACTTCATTAATAAGTATTTAACCTGTCATACTCAAATACACAGACATATCATTCAAGATGTTATAAATTTGGTTATTCATAATTTTATACTCCTTTTTAAAGAGTGTACCCATCATTACTTATTAATCAAATAAATATATCTAATCTACATTACTTTGTTATAAACTACATATAAAACAGTTTGAATATGCAGTTTATAGCGTATCCTTTTTTATATAAGCAGTACTTCTACCACCACCGACTTTAGTAATATAACCTTCTTTAAGTAATTCAGATAAGGCCTTTTCAATTGTCGTCACACTGATATCAGGGCATAACTTAGAAATATCAGACTTACTGATTTTTCCTATCTTTGTCTGAAAAACATGTTTCACTCTTTCAGACTTAGTTAAGCCTTGGTTTCTCAGAGTTTCTACTCTAGAAGAAAATTCTCTATAAGCAGCTAGCAATACTCCAAGATAGTACTTTACAAAAGGTTTATAGTCATTTGAATTTTCGTGCCACCCAGCCGAACTCAACTGTAATGTTTCATAGTAACTATCCTTTGTCTTTTCGATTAACATTTCTATACTAATGTATTTTCCTACAATATACATATTTTGATATAAAAGAAGCAATGTTAACAACCTACTCATTCTGCCATTTCCATCGTTAAATGGATGAACACATAAAAAATCAATAATAAATACAGGAATCAATATCAATGGATCAACAATTTCTTTACTCATAGTCTCAACAAATTGATTACACATTAACTCCATTGTATCTTTCATTAAGTGAGCTGCTACTGGTACAAATCGAACTTTCTTTTCACCAAACTCATTCTTTTCTTCTATAATATTGTCAGCGTTCTTAAAGTTACCTCCAGGACCTCCAGAATTGTACATATATAAATCTCGATGTAACTGTAAAATTATATTTGACCTTGGTACAATATAATCATAGTTTTCATGGATCGTGTTTAGCACTTCTCTATATCCGGCAATCTCTTCTTCATTTCTATTTCTAGGTTCAGTTTTCTCTTTTACTAATTCATCTAACCTTTTATCACTCGTATAAATTCCTTCAATTCTATTTGATGCGCCTATACTCTGAATCTTTGCAACCCTAACCATTGCTTCTAAAACATCAGGATAGGATTCCATATATAATTCTTGCTTACCGCGGTACTCATGCAATTCTGTAAGTAAACTAATCATTTCCTTATCAAACAATTGCTCATCAATATTGGTGTAGTTAAATACTCTCATTCTGCACCTCGTTTCTATATTCTGCACATATTATACCACATAATATGTAGAATACTTGATTTATATGCAGATTAACTAGCTTTACAAATCAGAACTTATCTATATAATTTAATATTATTTCCGTTGTCCAATCAAATGTGCCGCATAAAGCGGAACTGATCTTATCGATCCATTATAGCCAAAATTCTTTCCTGATATTTTGATAGCATATACTGGTTTATATGTTTCCATATATGTTTTCAAAGCTTTTGATTTGGTGTTGGTTGATGCTTTCACTTCCAGTGGAATAATCTCGCCTTCAATATTCACTAGAAAATCTATCTCTGCAGTATTTCCCGATCTCCAATAATGTAGTCCAACACCTGAAGCAGTTAAGGTTTGGGCAATATAATTTTCTGTCATCATTCCACTAAATAATTTTCCTCCAGCTGAATACAGATCATATGGCGTCATGTCTGCCATTTCACTTAATAAACCAGTATCACCCATGTATATTTTAAACATATTCTCTTTATGATATGTTTTTAGTGGAATTCTTGGCACTTCAATCATTGTTGCTCTATTTACAAGATTACTAGATAAAAGCCAGTCAATTGAAGTACCATATACAGCCTTCTTACCATTTTCAGCAATCAGCTTATAACTGAATTTATTATTGTCACGTCCTAGTTGACTTGGTATCGACTGAAATACCTGTTTTATTTTCAATCCTTCTGAATTTGTTGTATATTTGTTCATGTCAGCAAGATAATCCTCTAAAATATCTCGTTTAATATCTCTCGAGTAGTAATTCAGATCACCGTTAGCTTCTATATATGACAATACCGAAGCAGGCATTCCACCTACAAACAGATAATCCTTATATAAATTCATTAATTTATCATGAACAGGTTCAAACATTTTTTTATTATCTATATAGCATTCATAAATCTCTCTCACTAAATCGTCTTGGTCAAGAGCTAGAAGAAATTCTTCAAAATCCATCGGGTATAGATAATGTCTTTTTACTTTCCCTACTGGAAAAGAACTTCTGAATCTATTCATTGCTACACCCAACAAACTTCCTGCAACAATAACTTTATAATTAGCACTATGTTCAGCAAAATACTTTAACGACATGATAGCTCTCTCAGATAATTGAACTTCATCAATAAAAATAACTGTGTTACTAATATCAATCGGGTGATTTTTTAGAAAACCAATTTGACGGATAATCAAATCTGGATCTATACTTTCCTCAAATATTTCTTTAATTCCAGTATCTCGTTCTAGATTTATATATAGATACTTTTCAAAATTGTTTTTGCAAAACTCATCAACAATATATGTTTTCCCAACTTGTCTAGCACCGATAATCATATAAGGTTTTTCACAACCTTTGTTTTTCCAGTTTAATAACTGATACATTACTTTTCTTCTCATAGCTTGTCACCTCATAATAATAGTATCACATCCAATAAAAGTAATCTACTTTTTACATATGAATAATAGGTTTATAACAACTTTTTTCACACGAATAACATCTAACTGTATAATAATTCTTACAAATTAAAATTGTTCAATATTTTCGTGACATTAACACTTGGTTTGACAAATGGAAAATCATATACGAATTGACAGTTTAGTCTCTTGCTTTTTCATCTCAAACATCGGTGTATCAATTTTCAAATGGTAATTTTCAATCCCGCACAAATCAGAATTTGCAGGGCTGATTATATTTTTTCATTTTAATCAAAATAGTATAAATATGTTCTTTTTTACTCGTCTTAATAGATATTTTCTTACTCGTTTCTGTATTAAGAAAGCTTTTAACTTTTCTTTATGAACAAATAGCTTTTTAAATTCTTCTTCAGCCTGCTTTAAATTTCTTTTAATTTCATCTATCCTTATATCGGCATTTTCAACTTGTTTTTCAAATCCTTTTAGTAAATTTCCCAATTTAAGCATATTTCCATGTAAACTATCTGATATTTTAATTGGATAAGACTTGTTTCCACTAAGTATTAATTCTCTATCACTTGTGAACTACTCGGCATTGAAATACCTTTTCTTCTAATGTCGTATAACTTTCGTTATGCTACCATTACAGCTCTCGCTGCTATAAACCTCAAAGATTCGCTCAAAACCAT
Source organism: Bacillota bacterium (assembly GCA_034721975.1). Lineage (GTDB taxonomy): Bacteria > Bacillota > Clostridia > Peptostreptococcales > Acidaminobacteraceae > DAOURC01. The sequence goes on along the minus strand of JAYENG010000205.1, from coordinate 4,081 downwards.
TAGAGCTATGGACTTCAGTCTTAACGTGGTTCAAAGTTCTTCCATCATGACAAACATATCCTTTAATGCTATTTCCAGCAGGGTCTATAGATTCTACATGCATAGTCCGAGAAAACATTCAAAAAATAAAACTGGCCATAATTTCAGCCAGTTAATTTACCAATACACCCTACTTATTCTTAACTAGTAGTGAGCAACACTCAGCAGTCGTCTGCATCCAATCGCTTTTCTCTTGGGCAGCCTTTGCATGAGACGTACACCTGCTTACTTCGTAAGTAGTGTTACGGCTTCAACATGTGTCGGTTGACAACTGAGAATATATTTTTTCGGACTTTTCTTTTATCCGACTCTTTGATTTCATATTTAAGTCTTTTTTAACATTTATCTTCGGTTTTAGTCCAGTTCTAAACATGAACGTCAAAAGATAAGGATCTTTTTTCCCGATCTCATCTACACCTCCAAGAACTACATAATCTACAATTGCACTGAAGACATCTGCATCAAACTTCTTAAGTGGCTTCCTATCATCAAAATACTTTCTAAATGTTTTTAATCTTTCAATCATTGATTTTTCTTCGCTTGCTGTAAATGACAATTCATTTAGTTCTTTCATCAGATTCTCTTTATCTCTATTTAGGTTAATATATTTGTTCTCATAATTAGCTCTATCAATTGCACCATCCAAATGAAGGTCTATTAATTTTTGAATTTTGGATTCTAATAGGGTTAATTCACTATTTAACTTATCCAATTCCTTTTTGCTCTGACTATTTCCAATACTTTTTTCTACAGTTAGTAGAAATTCTTCAATAATTTCTGCATTACTAGTACACATTTCATTAAAAACCTTAACAAAACCTTCTTCGATAATATTTTCAGCTAAACCTTTGCTATCTGGACAATATTTTTTACCGTGTTTACTAGATTTAATACAGTGCCAAACCGCTTTTTTACTTTTAGATCCAGAGTTCCACGCACGTCTTCCTACAGTACCTTCGCAAAATCCACATTTAATTTTACTGCTAAAAGTATATTGTCTGCTGTATCTTGCTACTCGTCCTTTTTCCATATTACAGTTTCGCTTATTTCTTATAGCTTGAGCAGCTTCAAATATTTCCTTACTTATAATTGGTTCATGGTGGTCTTTAATATAATACATTTCTTCTTCACCTTTATTATCAAGGCGTTGTTTTGTTATTGGATCTACCGTAAAGGTTTTACCAAGTAATAAATCTCCCATATACTTTTCATTTTTTAAAATACCACGAACTGTACTATCTCCCCATTTAGTGCTACCTCTTTTAGTTTTGTATCCACGTTCCATAAGTTCATTACAAATGATTCTAGCGCCCATACCTTGATTATATCTATCAAAGATATAACGTACCGCCACAGCTTCTTCTTCATTAATTACAAGGTCTTTTGAAGCTTTATCATAATCATAACCAAGGCATCCTTGAAATCCTACTAGTTCTCCACGTCTCATTTTCATTTTAAGGCCCATTTTAACATTTACTGATATACTTTCACTTTCTTGCTGGGCTAGAGATGTTAAAACAGAGATCATTACTTCGCCTTGCATGGTAAATGTATTGATGTTTTCTTTTTCAAATAGAACTGCTACATTATGCTTTTTTAAAAGTCTTGTATATTCAAGAACGTCTTTAGTATTTCGCCCAAATCTAGAGATACTTTTAGTAATGACTAAATCAAACTCTCCCGCTAAAGCATCTCTAATCATTTCTTTAAATCCAATTCTTTTTTCTATTCCAGTACCACTTATTCCTGCATCTGAATATATTTTTGAAAGTTCCCAGTTTGGTTGTTCTTCGATTTTTTGTTTATAATGAGCAACTTGCGAATCATAACTTGCAAGTTGTTCATCTGAATCTGTACTAACTCTACAGTAAGGTGCAACTCTTATTTTAATAGCTCTTTTTCCTTTTGAATCATCAAATTTATTTTTTTTTGCCTTAATAACTTCTACATCATGCATGGTAAACCTCCTCTCTTAATTATTGCAATTCGCCATAAAGAAACTTACTTTTTCAGTTTCTTTTCTGTAATAAATCTATCAAAATCATCTTCTACATTAGAGTTATTATTTAATCTTCTTTGATTGAATTTTTCATATTCTTCACTTGCCAGTTCATCAGCTATTTTTTTAGAAATCTGTCCTGCATGACTTAATATTTCTCGCTCGTTGAATTTTAAAAATGCATTTATTTTATTTTCCCAATCTTTCATGTGCATAGGATTTTTTCTTTCAGCTTGATCTTCTGCATAATCTAAATACATAGTAACAATTCTATTTAAAGATTTCATTTCAGCTTCAGTTAAATAATTCTTAGCAATTGTTATATCTGCTTTTCTAACTTTTACACCTTTCCAAGCGGTAAGACCCATATTATCTTTACCAGCATCTGCTCTCTCTTCAATAAGTTCAGCTGCAGTATGACTATGAATAGCAAAATGTAATTTATTCTGTACAGTTGCAAAGAACTGTCTTGCATCTTCTGAACTTGCCTCATAATCAATTGATAAGGCATATATATCAGTGATCTTTTTATAAAATCTCTTTTCAGAAGCCCTGATATCCCTGATACGTTCTAATAGCTCGTCAAAATAATCTTGTCCTAGATTTTTCACTTCTTTTAATCGTTCATCATTTATTGTAAAACCTTTGACAAGATATTCGTTTAATCTTTCTGTTGCCCAACGTCTAAATTGAGTACCACGCTGTGATCTTACTCTATAGCCTATGGCAAGTATCATTTCAAGATTATAGTGTGATTTATTTCGTTTTACTGTTCTTCCACCTTCATTTTGAACTTGTAAGTAATTCTTACAAGTTGCCTCTTCGACTAATTCATTTTCCATATAAATATTTTTAACGTGCAATGTAATATTCTGTGGCGTCGTCTGATACAGTTCAGCAATTGCCTTTTGAGTCATCCAAACAGTTTCATTTTCTAGCCTAACATCAATTTTTGTTTTTCCATCTTCCATTTGATATATTAAAATATCAGTTTTAGTTTCCATAGATATTCACCCCTTATTTTTATTTTGAATTCATCAAAAGGTATCCGTCATTTCTAAAAGTAATTATAGAAAGACTCTTCCATATAGTCACCAAATCCCCATCCGATTCCTAAACTTTCTTCCATAACTTGTCTGCATCTTTCAACATACTCACTCTCTATGTTATTATTATTAATATATTCTAAAGTTTTTACATACATATTTTCTACACTACTATAAAAATTCTGGTTTATATCTCCATATGTGTTTGTAAATCCCACACCCATTTCAACAACAAATAGCATTAAATCAGCTATGTTTTCATGATTTTTTGACAACTTTTTAAAATCACTAATCATTATCTTTATTTCTTTGAAACTCGGGAAGAACGGTGGACAAAATTGCTTTTCAATTTTACTTTTATATTCTTCTACTAGAAAGTCCTCGTACTCAGGGCTTATTTTCATATTGTAATACCTTTTTACGCTATGGCTCAATTTAAAGTGTTCAACAATTTCTTTTATTAATTCTTTTTCAGTTTTATTAGACAAATACTTCTTTAACTCCGTTATCTTAATATCTTTCATGTAATAAACCCCCTAAATTATTCGGTACAATAACCTCAACAAAATAAGCACAATCTATATATAATTTAATTCAGTGCGTCGGTAATGCCGACGTACTGAATTTTCGTTAAAACAAAAATCTTCATTCCAACAAAATATATTCCCACTACTCATTTTGATTTTAACATAACCGCTTTTCTTTATCCAGCTATCTTTGTTTTAATTCTATATTTTCTTTCTAGCTCTACCTTAATTTTCGCATACTCTCTTTCTGAGATTAGCTTTTCATCAAGCAGGCTAGAAAGCATTGCTAGTTGGATACTATATTCCAATAACTTTTCCATGCATTCCTCCTGCTTGATCTTCTTTAATTTAAATTATTTTTTAAATAATAAATAACTAAGTATCGACCTACTACTGATTTTCCCCATTTATATACTTTTTTAAATTCATAATTTTTTTTAAGAGATTCAGTTTTCATAGATCCTCCCACT
>JAYENG010000204.1:0-1626 GCA_034721975.1 Bacillota bacterium | reverse complement strand
CATTTTTTACTTGATTCCAACTTTCACTGTCTATAAGTTCATTTTTTGGCGGCATCTTTCAAGTACTACAATCTTAAGGAGTCCTTTGATATAGACCGTGATAAAAAAGTAGAAAGTTGGAAAGAAAATAGGGTATGATGATTAAGTTTCAATATTTCAGTTTTTTCAATAATTCAAGAAGTTTGAGGACATCTTCTTTAGGAGTAGCCCAAGATGTTACAAACCTGGCTTCTATACTGTTCTCATCATGCGGTACTTCTGCTTCATAATTGCAGACTTTTGAAAGTTCATCATGAACTGCATTAGGGAGTACGGTGAAAATGAGGTTAGTCGATGTCTTAGTGACTAATTTGTAACCTAGTTTATTGATTCCATCCGTCAGTAACTTAGCCATTTCATTTGTGTGTTTCGCAATTTCGAAATACAAGTCATCTGTGAAGAGTTCGATGAATTGCAGGCCAAGAATTCTTCCTTTGGCAAGCAATCCACCACGTTGCTTGATGCTGAAACGCACAAAATCCTTTAGTTCAGGATTACTGACAACAAGTGCTTCTCCAAATAGAATGCCATTCTTAGTACCTCCGATATAAAAAATATCAGTCAATTTTGCGATTTCTTCGATAGTCAGATCATTGTCGCTACAAGTCAATGCGGTAGCAAGCCGAGCACCGTCAAGATAGAGATAAAGGCCATGTTCATCGCATTTTTCGCGGAGTTTAATCAATTGATTTTTTGTGTATATGGTACCCATTTCGGTTGCGTTTGAGATGTAAACCAATTTTGGGACGACCATATGCTCATCCAGATGAGCAGCTACTGCTTCATCGATTTGTTCAGGTTTTAAGATGCCGTCTTCACTAGGCATTTCAATGACTTTATGTCCAGTGGCTTCTATAGCACCAGTCTCATGGACAGCAATATGCCCAAGGCGTGTTGAGATGATGGCTTCGTACGGTCTAAGGCAGTGGGAGATCGATACCAAGTTAGTCAGTGTACCGGTTACCATGAGATGAACATCAACATCTTGACGACTAATTCTATTTTTGATTAAAGATTTTGCTTGATTGGTGTAAGTATCCACACCATATCCAACATGTTGTTCCATGTTAGTCTTTGAGAGCGCTTCTAAAATTTTGGGATGTGCACCTTCTGAATAATCATTCATAAAATATAGCATAATTGACTCCTTAGATTTTTTTTGTTACTTTAATGATACTTGAAATTGAATCTCCATGCAATATAATTGTAATCAAGTGTTATTGGATACTGACAATAGGATATTTTAAGTAATGATTATATTGAAATGCTATATTGGTTGCATGGCAGAAGTTATGATTCCTGTAAATGGTGAGAATTGGCAGTTTCAGTTTTGCTGATTCAATAATTACAACTGTATCAGGTCCCTTTGTTAATAATGAAGAATCAATCGAATGTTATAGAAATGAGCATTCTTATAATTAATCAAGAGTAAATTTTAAAGTTATATGAGGTTTTTTTGCATCACAAAAACACCTATGATCTTTATTAGATTTTGTTTAGTTGTTAGAATAATTTGGAACATGTTGACTATTATTGTCCAGCAAACAATAAACAAGTCGAATCAGTTTTCGCGAGGTTAAGGATATA
>JAYENG010000203.1:0-1628 GCA_034721975.1 Bacillota bacterium | reverse complement strand
ATCTAAAACGATTACATAATCCGAAGACAGGATTTCACTTCTATCTGTAATTTTTTCATCAGATATTTTTGTAAATCCAAGTACTGGTGCTCCTCTTCGTTCAGGTCCAAATGAAGGAAATGCCATTGCATATTTTCCACCATAAACCGAAGCCGCCGCTCCTAAAATTCTTGAAGCAGTAAAACTTCCTTGTCCACCTCGTCCGTGCCATCTAATTTCTATCATTAGTTGCCTCCTCGCCCTTAATATACCTCTAATATATCAGTGATATGTTAATGCGTCAATAAAAAACGGCTAACAATATTAACTATCATTTAGCCGTCGATTCAATCTACTTCATGATTAACCAGCATCCGCTTTTATCCGAACCTATTCTTTTTATAATGCCTTTGTCTTTTAATGAGTTGATCGTTCTATATACTTTGCTTTCAGAATACCCAGTCTTTTCGGACAAGTGTTTTCTAGACGCTTTATTATTTACACCCAATATTTTCAACACCGTTCTTTCTGCTTCATTTACTGCTTCGTTTACTGCTTCATTTACCACTTCGTTTGCATTGCTTTTTCTATAGATTATTATCCGAAACGCATTTCCTATTTCTTCTAATCCAGGTTCATCCAGTCCATATATTTTACATTGCTCAATAATTCTACTTATACCAGATCCCCATCGCTCAATCAAATTCATCATTTTAAATAACCTGGCTATAGTGTGATTTCTTATTTCAGAGCGACCTTCTTTAATCAAATGTATATCTAATTGCCCTATCAACATACCTGGTGAAGTTACCTCAACTCTGTCATCATAAACCGCTACTTGAATTGCGCTGTTATTTAAAAGATAATTTCTATGCACAACTGCATTGATAATCATTTCTCGAATAGAAGCAATCGGTAGTTCATAGTTATCTTTTCTATATAATTCATTTATATCGGCCCCAATATTAATATGATTTTTAACAAAACCAAATGCATTCTCAATTTGTTCATAAAGTGGGCCTGAATATTCTTTACGATCAATGAAAACAGCCCTACTTGTTCCTTTAAATCTAGCGCACTGAATATATGCATATTCAAAAAAATCTCCGGTCAGCAAAGCGTACGCATTAGTCGGCAGTAAATCGCGCCCACTTTGCCTAATGATTTTCATGTTGATGAGATCTTTTTCTTTTACTCTTTTACCACTATGGAGTTCAATATCTTTGCATAGTTTTTCTGTCTTATCACTATCTAATTTGCATTCCAAACAAATACCTTCGTCAAAACTAAGTCTTTCTCCCTGGAATTGTAAATCTTTTATCATTTCATAACTTGCCACGCGAGATGAACCACTTACTCTGATATAAGTTCCATTATCTTTTCCCTCTGATTCAATATAATATGGTCTATTTGGCCCCGGGAAAACTTCTACTACAATAATATTTTTGTTTTCTAACGATACTATATATACATTAGGTACAATTTGCGGCTCACACATATTTGTAATAGTATCGGCAATTTTATCTTTAATATTAAAAATGATATCTGAAGAGATTCCAACGATTTCTTTGGAATCATCTGAAACTCCAATGATTAATTTACCTCCAGCAGTATTAGCAAAGGCGACGATGGTCTTAATATATTTTTTG
>JAYENG010000202.1:0-8967 GCA_034721975.1 Bacillota bacterium | reverse complement strand
TCCAAAGATTCCTATTATTACAACCATCCACAGCGATTATTTATTAGACGACTATAGAGGCGGGAAATTTGTTTCCTTCATTTTCAGAAAGATAAATGCATGGGCGTTGAGGAAGATGGATTATTACATCGGCGTATCCGACAGATTCAAAGACATGATGATATCACGTGGATTCGGAACAAAAAAAAGTGTGTTTTCTGTTTACAATGGTTTGGATTTCAATAAAGAGATCATCATAGAAAGAGAAAAAGAAGCTTTTTTATCGGACTGCAATGTAGATATAAATGAAAATATGACTTATGTTGGAATCATGGGAAGATTGGATCCAGTTAAAAATCATGGATTATTCATAGAAATCGCTAAAAAAGTCATAGATAAAAACAGAAATTTCAGATTCTTGATTGCAGGCGATGGAAAATTAGAAGAGGAATTAAAAAAACTTGCAAAGCTGTATAAGATAGATAAATACATTCATTTCCTGGGATTCGTCGATAAACCGTATGAATTCTATAACTCGATCGACATCAATGTATTGACGTCTTTAAGCGAATCGTTCCCTTATGTAATGCTAGAAGGTGCAAGGATAAAAAAACCGATAGTTACTACAGATGTAGGTGGGGTCGAGCGTGTGGTCGAAAATGGTGAAACGGGATATATCGTCGAGAATTACAATGTTGATGATTTTGTCAGGAGAATACTGGAATTGAAAGATGATGAGGATTTGAGATTGGCGATGGGGAATCGTATTTATGAAATTGTCAAAAATCGGTATTCAATGGATAATTTCATATCTGAACATATAAAGATATACGAAACTATTTTAGGCGGGGGTAACACATATGAAAATAATTGACAAGCAGGGAAAACTATTTGGAATCATCAATGTCATCGACTTTGCAGTTTTGATGGTTGTTGTTTTGTTTGCGGGATTTGTACTGTTGAAGATGGGCCCATCGGATAGTAGTCAGATAACAACGCAAGTCCATGAAAAAATGCAATACACTGTAAAGGTAGAAGAGGTTTCTGAATTTACGATAGATGGTGCTCATATTGGGGATGCTGTTTATGATTATGAAACCGGATCGAACATCGGTGTGATAACAGCTGTTTATGAGAAACCGTTTATGGAGTATGTAGTTGATGAAAACAATGATGCGACAGCTATTGAATCTGTAGACAAATACAATCTATTTGTAACGGTTGAGGCGGATTTCGTGGAAACCGATCGGGCCAATATGGTCGAAGATACTGTTTTGGCAGTGGGTCGTAAAATTCTAGTCTACAATAAGTACCTTTTTGTGGAAGGAATAATTTACTCATGGGATAGTGATTTCAATGATTGATGTGTTTGAAGGAAGTATTCTTTTAAAAGGATTGAGAAATTGCAAAAAGACATTTTATAAAAGTAGAACCTATGAAATTTTAAAATGGGATTTAAAAGATAGAGTTATTTGGGCTGGGAAAGACCAAAAAGGGACAGATGTTGTTGAAACGAGCTGTTTTATCAGATTTTTAAAGAATAGTCGGGTTTATAATACACTGATGAGTCTTTTCGAAGAGGAGTAACGGAGTATGATAAAAAAGATGAATTACAAAGTTCTGTTGATAGTTGTCATATTGTTTTCTGCACTTGTCTTTGCAAAAGTCTTAAAAGGAAGAACGTTTGATTTTGGTATGAATAATCAGATGATTACAGTTGCGATAAAAGTCGAAGAAACTGCAGAACTGGAATACAGCGATTTGATCAATGAAGGAATTCATCGCAGCGGTGTAGTCAGTGACGGTGAAATAGCAAGTATGGAAACAATACCACAGGGGTACCGCATTGTAGCGGATATACCTGTGACACGATCCGGGCCCTATATGAAATTTGGTTCGCAGCCGATTAAAATGGGATCCCCGATTGTAATTGAAGGAGATAGATTCTATTTTAATGGAATCATTATATATATCGAAGCAGGTGAAGAAAATGAAAAATAAATGGTTGTTGCTGGACATTTTGACTGGAGTTCTTTTGATTATCATGATTGGTGTCGTTATCGGTGAAATCATCGAGGTTTCGAAAGTGGATTTGAGTAAAGAAGAAAAGACTTCTATAGAATTTACAGGTCTCTACAAAGGAAAAGACATTGAGATTGACGATACGTTTATTGCAGAGCAGTTGTCTAAAGACAAGATATGGGTGGAGGCGTTTATCGATTCCATTGTTTACACTGATAAAGGCGTTCTGATAACTATATCGGGAGATGGATTTGAAAAATCGGACGAGATTTATATTTTAGATCAAACTCTCAAGGTAGGTAAGGAATTTGTTCTTGAAACAGAACGATTGAAGATACCCGTTACGGTAACAAGTCTTGAGAAGATAGGGGAATAAGCTTGTCAAATTATGGAGAGATAAAAAACAGGGAAGATTCTAAAACTGAATATGATATCAAACATCTTAAAAAATGGATGTATTATGATAATCTATTGTTGGTTCCGATATTTTATTTATTCTATGATTATTTATTGAGAAGTTTCTTTATAGATAGTGTCGCTGTGCAACTTTGGGATGAAATGATGTTAGTCTTCTTTATAGGGATTTTATTCAAAGAGATACTAATTGAAAATAAATATTGGTGGAGAGTTCCCATAGGGGCATTTTTCTTGCTGGGGATTATCGGCATTGCCGGTTCAGGCTATTATGGAAGAAGCACAATCGATGGTTATCGATTGATTTATCAACCGATTCTGTGGGGGGCGTATTTATTTGTCATATTTCAAAGACCAGCTGTTTTTGAAAAAGTGAAAACCCTGATGATTGTTATTGGCGGTTTTCTATCAATCCACGGTCTTCTTCAAATCATGTTCAAAGTTCCAATGTTGGGCAATTGGGTGGATACTACAGATGTCATCCAACATCGTGCATTTTCAATTTTAAACAGTCCCAATAGTTTGGGATCGTTTATGGTGATGCATGTCGGATTCTTGCTCGGATTGATTTTTATTGAAAAAAACAAAAGGAAGCAAATAATCTTGACAATGATGGCGTTCATTTCAATCACAACACTATATCTGACCTATTCGAGGGGAGCTATTCTAGCGATTGTAGCGGCAATAGCGTTGATTTTGATGATTTTCAATAAACGTTTGTTACTGTATTTCGCTTTTTTGGGGACGGGTTTATTATTGTTGGTGAATCAGGGAGCTTATCGGTTTTACAATCTGTTCACCCCCGATACCGTTAGCAACATGATGACAGATGGACGTTTGGCAAAGTGGTCCGAAGGAATGCAGGAATTCATATTGACGCCTATTTTTGGCAAAGGCTATGGTCAATTTGGCGGTTCTATTGCCATCAAATACGGAATATCAAATTTTTATGCAGATAATTTCTATCTCAAGTCTTTAGTCGAAAATGGAATTTTCGGGATGATAATCTTTATGCTTTTCATGGGATATTTTTTGTATCGATTATTAAAAAACAGGAAGAACTATTTTCTCGTCGGTATAAGTATCGCAGTTCTAGGATTTCTACTTCATAATTTTGTAGATAATCTTTATGGAATTCCGACGTTGACATTTTATTTTTACGTGTATTTGGCCATGGGTGTGAGTCAGATCAATGATAATTCAGGAGATGTGATTTTATGAAAAACTGGAAAACAATAATCATAATAGTATTGGTTTTTACCGTGGCTTATGCAGCTTTCGTTTTTTATCAGAAGCAATCTTTAAAAGATGCTGGAATGGAAATGGTTTATCAGCCGATGGAGATCACATTTAAAGTGGAATCGGTCGAAAATAATGTTGGTGAGTATATTGTTGTTGGTGCTCCGGTTGTAGACCATGAAAATGGACTTCATTTCGGAGTCGTCAAAGAATTTCATTTGGTGCCTCATCAAGAAGCTCTTGTAAATAATGGCGAATCGATAATTGTAAATTATCCGAACAAGAGCGATTTATGGATTACCGTCAATGCTGAAGCTACAGATCTCAACAATTCTTACGTTGTTGCCGCTAAAAAACTGGGAATCGGAAAGAAGATTGCGCTTTACAGCAAAGGTTATGCATTCTATGGAGCGACTATGAGGATTGAGGAATCGGATTATGAATAGAGAGCAATTGAGGTTGGAAAAACTCTTGATATATATGGTGACTCTTATTTTTCCTTTTGTGGGAATGAAATATTTGAGTGTCGTTTTAATATTGGCATTTATCATATGGGGAATAAGGGAGTCTCTGATTGAAGGTAAATTCAGTTTGGGAACTTTGGATATAGCGGTCATGTTGTTTTTTATTGCAAATGTCATCGGCAGTGTTTTTTCCTTTGATCCATTATCGAGCTTTAAGCAACTGATTGTATTGGCGGGATATATTGCGTTGTACTTCGTAGTTTCCAAGGGATTTGAATCTAAAGAATTGAGATTCTTACTTTTTATCATGATTCTTTCAGCGGTTTTACCGCTATTGATCGGATATTATCAACTTTTTTTTGCATCTGGAAACCAGGACTTATGGATAGACCGCAATGTAAACCCTGATTTAGAACAAAGACTTTATTCGATTTTTGACAATCCCAACATATTTGGTGAATATCTTGTGAATGTTTTCTTCGTTTCAATCGGACTGTTGATTAGCAATAAAAATAAATGGGGTAAAGCATTGTTGATGATATCGGCTTTGATTCTCACTCATCAGATTGTATTGACATATTCAAGAGGAGCCTGGGTTACATATTTCATCGGCATAGGGTTATTTTTGTTGTTTTATAATTGGAAATGGATTGTTCCTTTGATTCCCATAGGGATATTTGGATTTGTCTTTGCGCCTAGTTCCGTCAAGCAACGACTGATTAGTATTATTTACAGTTTTAAGGATTCTTCTTTCTCCTATAGATTTGAAATTTGGAAAAATTCTTTTGGAATGGCGAAAAATTACGGGTTGAAAGGATTGGGTTATGGATATCAATCTTTTCACGAATACTACGCCCATTACAAAATTCCGGGATTCAATGCAACCCATTCTCATAATTTGTATCTTCAAGTTCTATTGGAATCCGGTATTGTCGGGTTTGTTCTTTGGATCTATGTCGTCGTAAGCACATTGGTTTATGATATTTTGAGAATCCTGGGTGATTCCATGAAGAAAAGATATAAAGAGTGGATTTCGTTGACGATATTATTGGCGATAATGGTGCATGGATTGATTGATTACACACTGTTTGATTATCGCATTAATTTGCAATTTTGGTTGGCCATAGCTTTGACAGCCCATGGTATGAAGAGATATAAAGAGAGATCTGGTGATGTCGAATGAAAGCGTTGATAATAGGGTATTATGGATCGGACAACATCGGTGATGAGGTGCTGTTGCACCAGACCATCAAAATGATTAAAGAAATCGATGAGAAAATTGATATTAAATCTCTATCTTACAGGACGAAAACGACAAAAGAAATTCACGGCATCGATGCTGTCAGTAGAAATAAATATTTTGAAATCATAAAGGCTATAAAAGAATCTGATATTGTCATAGGTGGCGGTGGCTCCATTCTTCAAAATGTCACAAGCAATCGCTCGCTTGTTTATTATTCGACGATTTTATTCATTTCGACGTTGTTCAATAAAAAGGTGATCATGCTTGGAAATGGATTTGGGCCGATAAAGGGTAAGTTCTACACTTCGTTGACAAGATGGCTGCTTAACAAGATAGATGTATTCATGGCACGTGATGAAGAGACGAAAGAACGATTAGAAAAATTAGGAGTTGAATCAAAAATTGTATTGTCGGCTGATTTGGCTTACTATAATTATAAATGCAAGGAACGATTATTCAGTAAAAAGGTAATTATCAATATAAGACCGTGGGAAAACAGTGATGTAATTATAAAAGAAATGAACAAATTCATCAATCGACTTAAAGAGAATGGATATGAAGTAGAATTTTTATCCATGCAAGAAGGTAATGATGATCTTCTATTGAGAAAGATTGATGATAAGGCTTCATTTGTCGATAATTCCATAGATGCATTTCTACATGAAGAATCTGATTATTATTGTATGGTAGGAATGAGGCTTCACGCCCTTATCTGGGCAGGGATAAAAGATATTCCTTTTATAAGTCTAGAATACGATCCTAAGATAAAATCGTATGCTGACATGACTAATCAGTTAAACTGCGGTAATGTAAATGACATCGACAGCGATAAGCTTTGGGAGTTGTTTACTCAATTAGTTGATAATTATGATGAAAAGAAAAATCTATTGATTAAGACAAATGATGAATTGGCAAAAAAATCGTATATAAACTATATGGAATTAAAAAATCTGATTGAAAGGAATTGATTTTATGATATCGAGTGTAATAATTAATCCAAGATATGAAGAAACCGATCAAATGGGCATTATTTATCATGGTAATTACTTTACTTGGTTTGAAGTCGCCAGGTCAAAATTCTTTAAAGACATCGGTTATTCCTACAGGGATTTAGAGAGTGAGAATATTATTATGCCTGTAATAGAAGTGGGATGCACTTATGTTAAACCGGCTCGATATGATGTGGATGTAAGGGTGGAGACTGAGATATATTTGTTTAAAGGAGTTCGATTCGGACTTAAATACACTATCTATGAAAATGAGACTGGCATTCTTTTGGCAAACGGATTTACTTTACATGGGATTGTTGATAAAAGCCTCAAACCTTTAAATATCAAGAAGAAAAACATAGAAGTTTTTGATATTTTACTTGGCGCAATGGAGGAGAAATAATGGAAAGACGAAGACTTGGAAAAACTGATTTAAATGTGTCTTTTGTTAGTTTAGGCGGAATTCCTCTTCAAAGATTGACACAGGATGAGGCGACGGAGATAATCAAACTTGCAATAGATATGGGAGTCAACTTCATCGATACTGCAAGAGGGTACACAAATAGTGAAGAGCTCATAGGGAATGCGCTTGAAGAATTGGGAATGAGAGACAAGGTATATATCGCCACAAAAACCATGGTAAGAGATTATGAGGGAATGAAAAAAGAAATTGAAATCAGTTTGAATCATTTAAAAACCGATGTTATCGAGCTTTATCAAATTCATTTATTTAAAACAAAAGAGCAGTACGAACAGGTGATGAGTGATAATGGTGCTTATCGCGCGTTGTTGGAAGCGAAGCAAGAGGGGAAGATACTGCACATCGGCTATACTGGTCATGATGCAAATTTAATTGAAGAAATCATGGATCCGAAATTATTCGACACAGTTCAATTTCCTTACAATCCTATTGAAAAACAGGGAGAATCGTTGTTTAGAAAAGCCAAGGAAAATGATTTGGGTGCAATAGTCATGAAGCCGATTGCCGGTGGTGCTTTCGACAAAGGTGAGCTGAGCGTTAAATGGATTATGGAAAACAACGATATATCTGTGGTTATTCCAGGCATGGATGCGTTGGATCAAGTAAAAAGGAATATTGAAGCAATAGAAAAGCCGTTGACTGAAAAAGAGAGAAATGAGATTGACAGCATCGTAAATGAATTAGGGACTGAATTTTGTAGAAGATGTGGTTATTGTCTTCCGTGTACTCAAGGGATAGATATTCCAACGATGTTCATATTCGAAGGATATTTAAAGAGGTATGATTTGGGTGATTGGGCAAAAGATCGTTATTCAAAGATAGAGAATACAGCTTCAATGTGTATTGAATGCGGTATTTGCGAAACTAGATGTCCTTATGATTTACCTATCATTGAAATGATGAAACGTGTATCTGACACCTTCGGGAGGTAGTAAAGCAATGAAAAAACTTGGTATTTTAGGTGGAATGGGTCCTTTGGCGACTATAACGCTGTATAATAAAATAGTTCTAAAAACTGAAGCCGGCAATGATCAAGAGCATATTCATACGATTATCGACAGCAATACGGAAATTCCAGATAGAACAAGTTTTATTCTTGGAAATGGATATGATCCTTTGCCTCAGTTGAAAAGCTCTATAGATATGTTGAATGGCGCAGGTGCCGATTTGATAATCATGCCGTGCAACACAGCGCATTATTTTTACAACGATTTAGAGAGTTATTCAAAGGCGCCGATGCTGAATATGGTCAAGATGACTGCTGATATATCGGACAGCAATACTTGTCTTTTGGCTACAAAGGGAACTTTTGATGCTGAAATATATCAGAGATATAATAAAGACATCATTATTCCCGATGATGATATTGTCAAAAGGTTGATGACGGTGATTTATGAAGTTAAAAGCAATAATAGAATCAAGGCATATGAGATATTCAAAAAAATAATAAACGAACTCAGAGATGAAGGATATGAGAAGTTTATCCTAGGCTGCACTGAATTATCGGCTTTATATGATATTTATCCTGACATAGAAGGTGAATTCATTGATCCGATGGATATGATGGTCGATGAGATTTTGATGTTGTTTGGCAAAGAAAAAGCAACTTCACTGTAGAAGTTGCTTCATTATCATTTCTCTAAGTTTATATATTTATTCGCTTTGATCGGCGAAGATAAATCATAACCATAGAAATCATTTGTTTTCTCACCATCAATCAATATTTGAACATTGTCGATGGATTTAAATGATGTATATGAGTAAAGAATCGAATCGATCATCATCTGATAGTTTTTCTCCATATCTCCGTAGACATTCTCAATGTCATCACTTAAATTGATTGTCAAAGTTTTTCCGTTTAATTCAATGTCGAATAATTCAATGGTTTTCGGTATCGGAATAATTGTATTGGAATCCTCGATGATATTTGAAATATTGCATTTGTCGATTATAACCGGTTTAGCCTGTAGGGCGCTGAAAACATCTTTATAATCAAGTTCATATATCTGCACCGGGTTAAGATAAACTTTATCAGTCGAACTCATTAGTCCGTAGTAAAGTTTCGGCCACATCAGCGGTTTAACCGGTTCGTCCAATACAGTGCCGTGGAAATACTCATATCCTGCATTCTTGTCA
>JAYENG010000201.1:0-8992 GCA_034721975.1 Bacillota bacterium | reverse complement strand
TAATTGGAGACATTATTGAACCATCTTCATTCTTCAACCTGACCAGCGCTTCCACACCGGTGATTTTATTGCTTTGAATGTCTATTTTAGGTTGATAATACACAATCAAATCATCAATGAATTTTTTTGATTTCATTCTGTTATTTAGTTCAATTTTCTTAAAATATTCCGCTGTGTCTATTTCACTGAAGAAAACATAACCGTTTTTTCCTGATTTTTTAATGCTATACATGGAAATATCAGCTTTTTTGATCATATCATCCAATCCATCGGAATCACTTGGATAATGCACGATTCCCATGCTTACTGAAATATTAAAGGTGTTGTTTTCAACTTTAAAAGGTTTCTCGAAGTGATTTAATATCTCTTTGACACTATTTTCCACCTGCTCTTGTGATTCGTTTTCGATGGTAAATATGAATTCATCACCACCCCATCTATAGACAGTGATATTTTTACTCAAATAACTATATAAGATATTTGAAATTTGTTTGAGTAGTATATCTCCAAGAGGATGTCCATGAGCATCATTGATAAATTTAAAATCATCGAGATCCGCAAATATCAAATAAAAATCGCCTTTTTTTATCAACTCCAATGATTTCTTCTCAAGAGACCTTCTATTAGGAAGTCCTGTCAATTTATCAAAATAAATCATCTTGTTTATTCTTCTATTAAGCAATTCGTTTGTGTGAGTTAAATCATATACGATATAAATTGCAATAATCAAGAATCCTAAACTGATATACCTGACAAAATTTATAATGTCATCATTAAAATATATATATTCTTCATTGAATTTTCCAGCAATTGATAGTTCTATATACTCGCTTGGTACATGCACCACTAAATCATAGTCTTTATTTTCGAATTCGACGTCATAAAATTTTCCGTTGTTTCCTTTAATCAAAACATAATTAAAAAGTCCTGTGCCATTATAAGCATCTATAACATCTGTTAGTAGGCTTGCATCCATGACGATGGTCACAAAACCCCAAAACTCATCATCGATAAATACCGGATCTCTAATAATCACCCCTATGCCGCCACGAACCAATTCAATCGGCCCACTGATTATGCTCAATCTAGTTTTTATGGAATACTCGATGTCATTTTTGACTTCTTCTCGGTCGTCGTTGATCAGGTCATGACCGATAACAACCTCATTACCTTTTAAAGGATATACATACTTAATAATACCACCCGGAGCGACATTGATATTTAAAACTCCCTTTTCAACGAGATTGCTCATTTCACCATAATCCTCAAGCAATTCTTGACTGAATCCATCATCGATTTTGATTGTTACAAATGCATTCAAGCTTTTAATTATATCTAATTTACTTTCAAATATTTTTGAAATTTGAGTACTCATGCTGTTGATTTCTTCATTGAATAAATCTTCTCTCGATTCAGTTACAAAATGGCTGAATCTATTTATTGTCTCCCACCACATAACAATCAATAAAATGGTTATGATTATGAAAAGTACTGCTTTATTCATTTCTTTAACTTTTTTAATCATCACGCCACATCCTATCAAACACTGCCTATATTATACCCTCATCAGGATATAATACTCTATGAAATGAGAATTTCCAGATGAAATTTCACCTTGGAATTCTATTTGTTAAAATTTTTATTGATACACTATTCGAATCAAAGTTTTATATTTCAAATCTTCTCCGGTGTTTTCATCATTAATTGTAATTCCAACTTCGAAATCAACATCATCAATTTCACCGGTAAGAATTATAGTCGGAGCGAAGTTTTGTTGATTGAAGTTTTCGGCTTCTTTAAATATTTCTAAATAATACTCCAAAATTTCATCAGGCTCGCAAGTAGACATATAGCCTATCATGTCTTTCCCGCCCTGCTGCATTGCAACAGCCAACTCAATTACACCATCGGTATTTATCGGCATTATATCTTCTGGATAATCCTCATGCATTTCCACACCTTCAGGTATAATCAATTCTCCAGTAGGAACAAGTTCCTCTTCTTTTTCTTCTTCTCCTTCAAATAAATCTACAGGCATAAATATTATTGTTACGTTGGTTTGGTATTCCATCCCTTCAGTTGCAGGAGATGAAGATATAGTATATGAACTTCCGTCTATACTTCCCATATTCATATAATTATCATCACTTGTGTCTTTCATCAGAACTTCTGCATTTTCAAATATTTTTTCGTAAAATTTTGCAACATCTGAAACACCGTCATCTGTAAAACCTATTATTGCATATGAACCGTCTAAGTTCTTTGATGCAGTTGCAATAAATAAATCATCGTAAACAGGAAGAATATTTTCTGGATAACCTTCTGGAATAGGTACACTTTTATTCATATCGCCAGAAACTACCACTTCCGACTGATCATTTGTAATTGTTGTAGTATCCTTATCGGTTTCAACTTCAGTATCTCCTATGGTCTCGGTTTTTTTCCCACATGCGCTCATAGTCAATATCAAAGCCACTATCAAGATTGTAGCAATAAACTTACTTTTCACAATTAATCCCTCCAAACTTTAGCAATATACCAATACGGCTATTATGTAAATCACCCACTTTCATTCTATACCCCCCAAACTTATAGAATAAACTTTACTATTAATTGCAAAATAATAGGTCCCAATCAGTTTAATACTGACAGAACCTATTTTGTACACTTATTCTAGTAATTCATAGCTACTTGACATTACAGGTAATTTCAATGAACCCAACACTCTTTCTAAAAGAATGCCGTTTCGTTTAGGATAATCAAATCCATAACTTGCTTTGATACTTGTCGTAATGAATTGCACTCCTCTTTCCAACGCTATCGGCAAGCTGTCTCCTTGAAGCAAACTGCCGATGACTACACTTGTAAAGGCATCACCAGTCCCCGGATATGAAGCTGGTATATATGTACAAGTCACTTTCCAAAAAATATCGTTATCTCTATTATAGGCGATGACACTTGTCTTACCATCAGATCCCTGTTGAGGAACACTGGTCAAAATTACAATGCTAGGACCCATATCCGACAGTTCTCTAAGCCATTTTTTTATCTCATCTTCATTTATATTCAAATCATATTTTTTTCCTAACAAATAAGCAGCCTCTGTGAAGTTAGGTGTGATTATATCAGCTTTTCTAACTAGATGTTTCATAGATACGACCATCTCTTCATCCATTGTCGTATATAATCTACCGTCGTCACCCATGACCGGGTCGACAACTACTAAACTTTCTTCTGAAGAGAATTCATCTATTGCCTTTGAAACAATTTCAATCTGCCTGACCGAACCTAGAAACCCGCTGTAGATGCAGTCGAATTTTAACCCTAGCTCCACCCAATGGTCAATATACGCTTCCATGGAATCAGTTAAATCAACATATGTAAATTTTTCGAAACCACCAGTATGAGTCGATAGAATTGCAGTTGGAACCGGGCACACTTGAACGCCCATTGAAGATAATATCGGAATTATTGCAGTTAGCGACGCTCTTCCAAAACCGGAAAGATCGTGAATAGCAGCTATTTTTTTCACAGGATTTATCTTATACATTTTTCTCCTCCAAATATCTATATCATATGTATATATTATCATAAAATGATATACTGTATATAGGAAATTATATTTGCATTTTGTTTTAAATGAAAGGATTGTATGAAAATATGACGCCTGAATATATCAAAAATCTTTTATCTAAGAAAAAGCAAAAGTTACATATAGTATATTTTTTACTTGCAGTCTTTGTAATATTTTTTATCATGTACAGATATTATAGCTATAATCATTCATTATCTCATCTGATGTATATTCCAATAATTGCATCATCAGTGATATTTCGTATTAGAGGTGGTGTCTTATACGCAATTCTATGCAGTATATTGTTAGGAACATTGATACCGTTTAACGATAATATAAACTTTTTTCTAGATATTACAGATTGGGCAATAACTTCAACATGTTTTATCCTGTTTGCAATTTTCGTCGGTATTTTAATAAACAAAATCGAAGAGCATTACCAGCTTATAAAAAAACACCAGTCTACAAATATTCGTACAGGTTTACCAAATACCAAGATGATGGTCGATGACCTTGATAGGCTTATTGATAGTAATGAATATGACAAAATTTCTGTTATGAATTTTGAAATTTCCAATTACCATTTTATTCAAAGGCATATAAGTGATGTTTCATGCGATCAAGTAATGAAAGATTCAATTGAGTTTCTTTCAACATTCTTCAACGAAGATTCACTCTACTCATTAAGCAATCATAACATCGGAATTATTGTGGCGGATAAAAGTATAGATGAAACATATTCTGATTCACTTAAAATCATAAATCTTTTTCGTGACCCCTTGATAGTGGATGGTCTACCTACAAAAGCAATTGTAAAAATCGGTATCGCCAATTACCCTTTTCACGATGAATCACCAAAACAAATCCTGAAGAAATCTTGTATTGCATTGACTGAAATCGAAGAAAACAATCAAAATATTGCTGTCTACTCCGATTTAATCGCTCGAAGAAAAATCAAGGAACACGATATTCTCGTTTCATTGAACAGTGCAATAAAAAACGATAAATTTACATTGGTTTATCAACCTAAAGTAAATATCAATGCAAATAAAGTAATCGGTTTTGAGGTTCTTTTAAGATGGCATGATATAAAATATGGAACTGTTAGTCCAGCTGAATTTATTAAAATCGCCGAGAAAACTCCACTTATCAACGAGATATCGAAATGGGTGGTGAAAAATGCAATCATTCAACTTTACACCTGGAAAAATGAAGGCTTTGAAACTAATATCTCAGTAAATATTTCTTCAAATGATTTGAAAAATGATACACTGATTGATTTTATAGAGTATAATCTTAACCTATATGGCATTGATCCATCCACGCTGGAGCTTGAACTTACTGAAAATGCAATTGTCGATAATATTGATAAAGTAAAAGAATTATTCAATAGAATGAAAGCGATCGGTCTTAAGATTTCCATCGACGATTTTGGAACGGGATATAATTCTCTTGAAAAATTGATAAATTTGCCGATTGATTATATCAAAATAGATAAGTTCTTTATCGATAATTTGAATAATGCTAACAGCAAACTGCTGCTTTCTTCACTCATTGATTTAATCCACAAAATGAACAAGAGAATAGTCGCTGAAGGAGTGGAAACCAAAGAACAGATAGAACAATTAAGAGAAATGGATTGTAAAATAGTCCAAGGATATTATTATAGCAAGCCTATACCTGCAAAAGAAGTTAAGGAGTATTGTTATAATTTTGATAGATCCAATTCATTTTGTACTCATCCATGAAAAGCAAAAGAATCGAAGTGATTACTTCGATTCCCCTATGTGTTAGGATAGTTGTCGGGTTGAACATTTTATTCTTTGCTTCATTTTGCACATCAGGCGCATTTATTATACAGAGTATCGCTCAACGATATACAATAAGTACACACACTGCATTGATATATATAAACAAACCCGTATTTGCAGCGATATTTGGTTATTTCATTGCAGGTGAAATTTTAGGAGTCATAGGTTTACTCGGAGGATTGTTGATGCTTTCGGGTATCTTGTTCGCTGAACTGGATATGAAAATATTAAAAAAAGCATAGATGAAAAACCTGCTTAATTTGACTAAACAGGTTTTCTTGATTGATATGCTATCATATAGTCCATTCTCCGTGGACAATTCCTGCTAAATACCAACTTCCTTCGTATTTCTCAAATACCAAAGTCGAACTTCTCCAATCCATACCGGCGTATTGTGGATCAAAGCCCGGAAAATAAAATTCAATGAAATATGCGTCGTCATACACTTCACCGATATTGTTGATTGTATTTCCATAAGATACAACATTGTTGTTTCCAATGATGCTGGCATTTATGAAGTCTTCATCATAAATAAATCTGTCATAATACTCAGTGAAGTTCATTTCAATCAGTTCTCCGCTCCCATCGTATATACCCCAGCTGTAAATCTTTGATGAAGCTAAAATACTATGAATTTCATCAGAAGTAAATACTTGATCACTGTTTACATCTACATATTGATAAGGACTTAACCTCACTCCTTTTTCAGGATGAATATGACTGGATAAACCTATCCAATCTTGATCTTTTAATAAAGCCATAACAATAAATGCTTCATCCGACACTAAATCATTATCTTTCGATAACTCTTCAATCTTGATATTTTGCTCATGAATCTGTTTGTTCAAGTCTTCGATTTCAATAGCTTTTTCATCAATCTGCTCATTTAAATCTTCAATTATCTCTGAATTATCAGTGCATCCAGCAAATAAAATCATCATCATTAAAATAAATACTAAAACACGTTTCATCTTATCACCTATCATTTTCTTGAACAAAGGAAACAGTATCTCCGACTCTCACATATCCTGATTTGATAACGATTACAAAAACACCTTCAACGTGCATTATCACTTCTCTAGGTGTATGAGTCGACGGATCTCTTTCAAAAGGCTTCCCTATTTGCGTCACTTCAAATATCGCCTCGCCTATTTTCAGACGTGTACCTATCGGCAAAGTATGAATGACCATACCTTCAGTTGTTATGTTTTCAGAGTAAGTCGATTCACATTTCCTTCTCTCCTCATCAGAAATCTGAGCCAGGCTCGATACATCGAACACACTCACTTGTCTATGCCAATCTCCGCCGTGTCCATCTCCTTCGAGGCCGAATCCTTCTTTGAAGTAACCTTCTTCTATTGGATACTTGTTTGTACCTCTTTGTTCACTGCTGTTTATCGATAAAACCATTCCACTCATTGATTCCACTCCTTCATCTTTTTATACATTAGATAATGCGATAGTATTCCTGCTGTCAAAAATGAAAATGCCAAAGAACCAAATATTCCATATATTCCAAATGGCTCAGATGTAAGAATCGCCATAGGAATAAATATCACAAACATTTGGACTGCAGTTATCATCGATGCTTTAAACGGTTCATTGATTGCATTGAAAAAAGAATTACCAATCAATTGAATACCATAAATTCCATAGAACATCGATATTATTCTTATATATGTGGTAAAAACATTTACAACTTCAACATCGTCGCTGAAAAGTCCGCCGATGAAATTCGATGATAACAAAAGAATGAAATATACAATTACAGCTGTAACGAAAATTATTTTATAACTTTCCTTTAATGCCTCTTTTATTCTGGTGAATTTCTTACCTCCATAGTTCTGTCCAATAAAAGGCACTGCAACTACGGATAAAGCTCCGATGATTATGATTGCAAATCTTTCGATTTTTGCAGCAATACCGAAGCCGGCAACCGCTTCGATGCTGATATTCGCTAGTAATCCTGTAATAATTCCAACTCCTATCGGTTGTATGATTTTTATAACGGCATTAGGCACTCCGATATATAAGATGTTTTTCCACGAGTCGATGATTTGATTTATCCCGGCGCCTTTGATAGATAATATCTTGTCTCTATACCCCAAAACATATATTGCAACAGAAAAAGTGATCATCCTGGAAAACACTGTGGCGATAGCTGCTCCCGGTACTTCAAGTCTAGGAAACGGACCAAGTCCGAATATCAGAATCGGATCCAAAATCGTATTTACGATTGCTGCGACCAGCATGATCAAACTTGGAGTTTTAGTGTCTCCCAATGCTCTGATTGAATTATTGCCCACCATAGGAATCACCACGAATATCACTCCGATATACCAAATGCGCATATATGAGGTTATTATAGGCATCAATTCATCTGTTGCTCCCAACAATCTAAACACAGGCTCAATGGTATTTAATCCAATAATCATGACAATAAAGACAACCAATGCTCCAAGCGTCAAACTATCTGTGGCATATCTCTTTATCCTCTTGAAATCATTCGCACCGACAGCTCTCGAAACCAACGACGCTGCTCCCATTCCTATTCCCAATGAAATGCTGTTCAATATAAGAACTACTGGATATGTGAATGAAAGCGCCGCCAATTCATTGGTTCCGAGCATACTCACGAAAAACGTATCGACGAGGTTGAAAACAATCAATCCAAGCATGCCGAATATCATTGGTATTGTCAAATCAATCAAACTTTTTTTAACTGATCCTTCTGTTAAAGATATTTTTTTTCTCATAACAACTCCTATATTTCTTTCTTAGCTAGCCAATACGTGTACATCGGACTTACAAGATTATATATCAAAAACAAAATAAATATCGGTGATTTGAAATCTTCATAGAAAAAGTATATAAGTCCGAAGAAAATTATACGACCTATATTGAGCATAATTACCCTGAGCATCAAGTTCCCAAGCATTTCAGATTCATTATGCGAATATTTTTTTGCTGTATTCAATTGCACTCCAACCATAGGAGTTGAAAAAAAGGCTTCGCCTAAGGCTATTGTTATTCCGAAGATTATAAATGATGAAATTGTCGGCTTAATCAACAATATCAAAACAACTGAACTTGCAACCGCTCCAAACAGCATGAGTTTTTTTCTAGAAATTTTTCTAAGCATATATCTATATAATAAAAACATGGCGATAGAAATAATGGAAAATGCTGAATTCAACAATCCGATAATCGATTCACTTGCCATTAGGCTGTATAAAAATACACTGTTAGCCATAATGGTGAATTGTTTATAAGGAGCTTTTGTTGTATTCGTCAATAAGACATTTTTATAATCGCCATTTTTGAAAGATTCTTTTATATTGAATTTACCAATGCTGTTGATATGTCTGCTAGGCATTCTAAAAGACAGTATCATCTGAATAAGAAGCAACATCAATAAAGCATAGATCATATATATAAATCCATATTTCTCGATAATCACACCTGATATCATAGGTGTGACTATGGCACTTGCTTTATTAAGTCCACCTATAATGCTCATGAACTTATCCATTTCATCTTTATCCAATACATCGGCTTGAAACGAATTCAGGTTGAAAAAGAAAAATCCATCGCCAAATCCACCTAG
>JAYENG010000200.1:0-9006 GCA_034721975.1 Bacillota bacterium | reverse complement strand
TTTCGATGCTTCAATTAAATCTTCCTCAGCGGTTCTACTGAAATCCAAGGCAAAGGTTTCTGCAATATTTTCTAGAACAATCTTGGCTTTTTTCCAGTCGCTTTCAAAAGTTATCAAGACCTCAAGTTCATTCCATATATGGCTGAAGCCTTTTGAATAGTTTGCAATAGGATGTATAAGTATTCTATTGTTCGGTATATGGATTATCCTTCCAGTGCTTTGATCGGCATGAACCCAATTGCCGATTTCCATTATCGTGAATTGGAAAGGACGCTGATCGATAACATCGCCAGCAACACCATCTATTTCGATTCTATCACCAACTTCAAACGGTTTTCTGAAAATAATAAAAAGAAAAGAACCGAAATTTGTAATAAAGTCTTTCAAAGCAATCGCGATACCGGCGGATAACAATCCGAAATAAGTCGAAAAATTATTAAAACCCTCAAACCATATGAAGAATGATATTACAAGAACGGTTAAAAAGTAAATATATGTTATGTTTTTCCTAGTTTTATAATATTTCTGTACATCATCAATTTTTTTGTGCAAGAACTTGAGTAGATATTTATAGATGATAAATAAAGTAAATAATGTAGTGATTGTATATAGTAGCTTTTGAGTAGTTGGATTGTTAAAATCTAATAACATATTTATCAAATCTCCTTAATTGAAATATATTCATCATATTTCTCAACAAATTCAAATCTTTCATTGTTCGGGCCGTTGAAAAAAGCAATTCTCGCAGTACCTACAATTCTTGGTTCACCTGACAACTCGATATTATTATTTTTCAGCATCTCTATTTTTTCATCTAAAGAGTCAACTTTAAAAGCCATATGGTCAATGGGACCATTAATAGTACGCTCTTTATTCGATTCTTTATAAATCAGTTCAATAATTGTACCTCCTGCATCTAGAAAAATAATAGTTGATTCAGGGTAAGTATATTCTTTAATGATTTCACACTCCATAATTTCAGTATAAAATTTCTTTGATTTTTCCAAATCATTTATATATATTCCGATATGACCGAATTTGTTCATAGCAATCTGGTTTTAAACAAACCAGAGCTCACCACCTTTCTTTATTATAGGTTTTTTATGAATATTTGATTCTTTCCCTTTTACTCTATTCTACAAAAAATGTATAATAAGAGGAAGAGAAATTATGGGAGAGGATAAGAAAAAATCGAATTGATGGCTATTGAAACTTCTGAAATCATTTACACTAAGGATATAAGGATATAAAGCAATAGTTGTAATTATAATTTATGAAGAACCTTTGTAATACATGATATATCATCAAATCACTTTTGTTAATACTGATGAGAAGTGGATAATAAACGATTTTATTGTTGAGTCGTGAAGGGGGAAGTGAAAAGAAAATGAACTTTATTGAGGCTCAAAAAAACGTAAGAAACATTGAAGGCTTTTCTTGTCGGGCATGTAATGAATGCAATGGTATTGTTTGTCGTGGAGAAATTCCAGGAGTAGGCGGGAAAGGATCCGGTTCTGGATTTATAAGAAACTACGCAAAAATAAAAGAAGTTTTATTGAATATGGATACGTTATATGCTCCCAAGGAAGTAGACACATCTATTGAATTGTTTGGAAGGAGTTTTGAACTTCCTGTTTTTGCGGCTCCTATTGGAGGACTTTATACAATCTATGGTGATAAACTGACAGATTATGAGTATTCCAAACATATTTTACAAGGATGTAAATTGGGTGGCGCCGCTGGATTCTTGGGTGATGGCGTGAAAGAAGAACATTTTGAAGGACCTATTGAAGCGCTTCGAGAAGTTGAAGGATTAGGAGTACCGACGATTAAACCTTGGGAGAACGAAGAAATATTTCGTAAATTAGACCGCGCTGCTGAAACTATGGCAATGGCTGTAGCAATGGATGTCGATGCGGCCGGGTTATCGATTTTAGCTCTTGAAGGAAAACCGGTGAGTCCAAAATCTGAAGTGGATTTAAAAGCGTATGTTGAACATGCAAAAATGCCATTTGTAGTGAAAGGTATCATGACAGTCGGTGGCGCGTTGAAGGCGCTGAATGCAGGGGCGTATGGCATTGTAGTTTCAAATCACGGCGGCAGAGTATTGGATTATACACCAGCTACTATAGAAGTTTTACCGGAAATAGCTAAAGCTGTCGACGGCAGAATGAAAATATTCATAGACGGTGGAATCAGAAGCGGTCATGATGTGTTGAAAGTTTTGGCTTTAGGTGCAGATGCAGTGTTGATAGGAAGACCATATGCTGTTGCAGCTTACGGTGGAGGAACTGAGGCTGTCAAGTCTTACACAGAGCAAATAGGAAAAGAATTAAAAGATGCGATGATTATGACGGGATGTAACAGTTTAAAAGATATCGATGAAAATGTTATTTATCGTGGTGAATTTTGATCGGTTCAAGTGTGTTGAATTTACTGGATTATGATGAGTATATCAATGAGAAGCTTAGTTCTTTGAAAAAAGGATTTGCTTTTAATGATGTCTATATTTATTTTAGAAACACCTTTAAAAATCAGGATATGTATTCTTATTATTCTAGTGAATTCGATATTGAAAATATAATTTTAAAAAAGTATATGGGCATGATAAAGGATAGAAGAATAGAACTTGGAAAAATCGATTATAGTTTTCATAATTTCTGCTATCAGATAATCGATGATCCTTCACTTTTTATTTTTAATCAGTCGAAATTCGAAATTTATATTTTGTTTAAAAATATGTCAAAATTCAATGAAAACGCTTACGGGTATTTAGTGTTTTCTGTAAAAAAAGAGAAAAATATAAATGATGTAAAAAAACACATTGCCGATAATCACCATTTAGAAATATTTTTGGAAGAAATAAATAATTTCAAGTATCAATTGATCAATTACAATAAAGTATTTGATTCTATAGATCAATTTACTGAAATATTAAAAATCAAATATAGTTATATGCCATATCATATGAATAATGTTGCAAATTTGGCACTTGAAATGGCTGGCAGGCTCGAATTGAATTCAATTGAAAAAATAAATATATATTTTGCATCGATAATTCATGATGTCGGCAAGATTTATATCCCTGGAGAGATTCTGAATAAACAAGATAAATTGACAGATGAAGAATTAGAGGTTGTTAAAACTCATTCAGAGATGAGCTGTCAAATCGCTACCAATATATTTTCTGGCATAGATGTTTTAGAACAAGTCCCTAAATACACTAGATATCACCATGAAAGATTTGATGGCAAAGGGTATCCCGATGGTTTAAAGGAAGATGAAATCCCATATCTCAGTCAAATCATAGGTATTTGTGATGCCGTTGATGCCATGCGTTCAAACAAGCCTTATGCTGGAGCTGGAACTTTTGAAAGTATAGTAGAAGAACTAAAGAGATGTTCAGGTACTCAGTTCAATCCGAAATTGGTACCGGTGATGATAGATGTACTAAGAGAAGTTTATGATAATAAATATTATATAGATATAAATTTATTGAAATATATTCCAAATACTTCGTTGAATTTTATCAATAAGATAACGGGGCGACATCATACGATTCTAGGTAGTTTGAATCATTTTTCAAGTGTTGTAAAATTTGGGTTTGAAGACAAGAATATGATAAAAGAATTTGATTCATTGGAATCGATCAAGGATGCAAGGATCAGTTATGTTTATCTTGATAATTTATATGAGTACCATGTTCAGTTGGATAGTATCGAGGGCAATCAAATTGAGATTTCGAATTTTATTAAAATTCCAAATGATCAATTGTTTTCAGTAAATTGGGTTACTCGTGGGGATTTGATTTTAGAAATGAAGAGTATCCCCGTGACAATTTTCAGAATAGGAGCAAAGGGACTTGGATTTAAAGTCGATTCAGGCATAGGTAGTCAAATAATAAAACAGAAAGTAGAAATTGGAAATATGCGATTTAAACTTGAAGTAGATTCAATGAAAGAAATTTTTAATGTCAGCATTAGAATTGTTAGACAGTATCTATTTAACGATGACTATCGTTTTATAGCTGAATACGAGAATATACCAGAAAATGAAAGAGATTCACTTTACAAGTATTTATTCAAGAAACAGATCAAAGAAAAAATGATTATAGAAAAAAGGTCTTAGCTATGCTAAGGCCTTTTCTATAAGTTGAATGATGTTTTCTTTAAAAGTATCGGTATTGGTTGTTTTTCTTTTTTTGATATGTGTATAAATTTTATGCTTTCTTCTCATTTCTTGATTTAAATGCCGCTGATTTAACAATTTGTCTATATTGTCATTTGTAATTATCAGTCCGTTTTGAGTAATTATATTCGAATTTTTCGCAAGTCCCATCGCTGCCAATCCATAGTCCTGAGTAACGACGACATCTCCGTTTTGGCTATGATTGACGATGTAAAAATCGGCACTGTCTCTAGAAATGTCAACAGTTATAATTGTCGCATAATCACTCTCGATATGGTGCGCATAATTTTTAACGATAATTACTTCTAAATTATATTGCTTTGCAATATCAATTGTATCTTCGATGACAGGGCAGCCATCAGCATCTATAAATATTTTCATTTAATCACCGATATCATTATACCAAAATAATTCCAAATAAAAAGTTATAATGGTATACTTGTAAGAAAAGTCAAGGAGAATACATATGGATTTGGGAACTTTAGGTTATGATGCATTTATGTATTATTTTGAAAAAAGAGGGTTGGACAAACTTAGAAAAAAAGTGCTTTCCGATGTTTATGGGGATGTACTCGAATTAGGCCCGGGAACAGGAATCAACCTGAAATATTATGACAAAGAATTGATTGGTTCGTTGACGTATCTCGATATAAAATTCAAATCAAGTCTAGGAGAAAAGGCTAAAAGAAAATGTCCTAGAGTTCAAATGATTGAAGGAGATGCTCAAAAATTACCTTTTGAAAACAAAAGTTTTGACAGCGTAGTTTTTACTCTGGTATTTTGCAGCGTCGAAGATGTGATTGAGGGTTTGAATGAAGTTAAACGGGTTTTAAAAGATGACGGAAGAATTTATTTCATAGAACATGTAGAGCCGGAAGGTGGATGGATGAAGAAGCTTTTCAATAAAGTCAATCCTTCGTGGAAGTCTTTTACAGGTGGTTGTAATTTGAATAGGGATACAATATCAAGATTTAGAGATGCAGGTATCGACATAGAAATTATCGGGAAAAAGTTCAATAACATTTTCGTAGGCGGGATTGGACAAAAGTAAGTTAAAAGGAAGTTGTTTATGGGACAAAAGATCAGCAGAGAAATAAATGATGGTGAAATATGTTTAAAATACATTATAGAAAAAAAGAAGATAAAAAATCTTATTTTAAAAATAAGACCTGATCAAAGCATTTGGGTCAGCTCGCCTTTGAGGTTGTCTTTAGCCAAGATTGATGAATTCGTTTTATCTAAATATGATTGGATTGAAAAAAAACGAAGAGTATTGGCAAAGAAGGAAGAAAATAGATTCGATATGAATCAAAATGCCGAAGTTAAGATTTTAGGTAAGAAATACCAGATTAAAATTTTGCCTTCAACAATAAACAAGGTGGAATTTTGGGAAGATAAAATTCTCGTTTACTCAAAAAAACACGAATCCATCGAGTATAATAGTGAGTTGTTCAATAGTTGGAAAAAAAATTATTCAAATGAAGTTTTTAAAGATTCTTTTGATAGAGTTTTTATCAAAATGTCTGACTATGAAACTTCCAATCTTGTTGTAAAATCATGGAAAATGAAAAAAAGGTGGGGAACCTGTTATCCGGGTAGAAAAATCATTCATCTAAACACTCATTTAATTCATGCGCCTATAGAAATCATCGATTATGTGTTGATGCATGAAATGGTGCATTTGAAACATCCTGATCATTCAAAGAAATTTTATGATGAATTGGAAATCTACTGTGAGAATTGGAAAGCAAACAAGAGCATATTGAATTTAGAATATGCATTATATTTAAAGTGATATATATCGGGTATAATGTATTGGTACTAAAAAAAGTTTATGGAGGTCATTATGAAAAAATATGATTTGATTGTTATTGGCATGGGCCCGGCGGGAATGACAGTTTCAGGCATGGCTTCGAATATGGGATTGAAAGTATTGGGAATCGATGCAAACAGAGTCGGCGGAGAGTGCTTGAACAGCGGATGTATTCCAAGCAAATCTCTTTTAAAGGCTGCAGCTCATAAAGAGGCGATAGAGCATCTAGATAATTTCGGACTTTCTTTAAAAGGCGAGGTAGAAGTTGTCGATCCGCTTCAAGTTGTGCAGAAACAATTGGAGATGCTCACAGGTCCGAATCTATTGAAGAAATTCGATTTGGTCGATTTGGTTATTGAAAAAGGATATGCAAGATTTATTGATGAAAATACTGTTGAAGTAAATGATGAAAAATACACATCTGATTTAATTTTCATTGCAACGGGTACAATGCCTTTCATACCGCCTATTCCAGGGTTGAAAGATATTAGAATACTTACAAATACAAATATGTTCCAACTGGAATCGATTCCTGAAAAACTTTCGATTATCGGCGGCGGTGCTATAGGTAGTGAGATGGCGCAGGCTTTTTCCAGGTTGGGAAGCGATGTTGTTTTGGTTCAAATGGATCCACATTTGATTCCCAACGGCGATGAAGAAGCGGCGAGGATTTTAGAGACCGCTTTTGAGAGGGAAGGAGTAAAGGTTTTCAATTCAACTTCAATCAGCAAAGTCGAAGAAGTTAATGGGAAAATAATGATGCATACTGACAAAGGTTTGTTTGAATCTGATGAAATATTGGTGGCGACAGGAAGACAACCGGTTTTAGAGCCGTTGGAACTCGATAATGCGGGAATAGAGTATAGTAAAAAAGGTATTGTAGTCGATGAATTCAACAGAACAAACTATAAACATGTTTATGCGCTAGGAGATTGCAACGGGCAATCGCTTTTATCACATGCAGCCATGCATCAGGGAATGGTATCATTGATGCAGGCACTAAGCGGAAAAGAAAACGATAAATATATGCGAAGCAATTATCCTGTTCCATGGTCTGTATTTACAACGCCTGAAGTTGCTCAAGTAGGGTTGACGGAAAAACAGGCAAAGGAACAAGGCATTGATTATATGGTGGTTAAAGAAGAATATAAAACATATGCAAGAGCGATAACAGATGGCGCACCTGATGGATTCGTTAAACTACTAACTGATCAGATGGGAACTATTTTCGGAGTTACCATTGTCGGTGAAGTGGCGAGTGAACTTATTCAAGAATGGACTATGGCTATTCAAAATCAGTTGACAGTATTCAATATTTTGATGATGCAGCATTCATTCCCGACCATTTCGATGTTGAATAAAACCGTTGCCGAGAAATGGATGATGATTATGGCGAAAACCGGGGACATCAGAAGTATGTTATAACAGTAATCAAAAAAGATATTGGCAGTGATAACCAGTATCTTTTCTTATTTTAGAAAAGGATATTGCCAAGTATTGTTGAATACATTATTTGAGGGGGAAATGCTATGAATCATTTTAAACATCTATTCGGTCCTGTTCCTTCTAGAAGGATGGGATTATCGCTAGGAATCAGTCCGATTCCCGAAGGATACTGCAATTATTCGTGTATTTATTGTCAATTAGGCAGAACAGATCATATGAGTAATACACGACAAAATTTTTTTGAAGTATCCGAAATCATAAATGAATTTAAAGAATGGCTGAAGACAAAAAAAGAAGTTGATGTTATCACTATTGTAAGCGAGGGTGAACCTACATTGTATAAAAACCTTGGACAGCTTCTTAAAGAGTTGAAAAGTTTGACAAACATACCTATTGCAGTCATCACCAATGGAGCACTTCTTTCTGAAAAAGAGGTCAGAGAAGATTTGAAATACGCAGATATCGTGCTTCCTTCATTTGATGCTTCGAATAATGAAGACTTCACTAGAATCAACAGAGCATATGGAAAAATGGATTTCTACAAGGTGTTCAACGGTTTAAAGCTGTTTTCAAAAGAATTTAAGGGACAGCTTTGGATAGAGATAATGCTTGTCAAAGGATACAACGATTCTGAAGAAAAACTTATTGCGTTGAAAGAATTGTTAGATCAAGTCGAATATGATAGAATTTTTATCAACACACCAGTAAGACCACCAGCTGAATCCTATGCACATGAACCTTCTGATCAGACAATTGAAATGGCTGTTGAAATTTTAGGCGGTGTAGCTATCAATCATTTGATTTCCAATGGGTTTTCAAGTGATATAAAGGATGACTATGAGGCGATTGTAAGTATAATAAAAAGACATCCGATGAATCAATTTGAAATCAAAAGCTTTTTAGAAATTCGTCTATGCGATAACACAGATGAAATATTCAATCGATTATCACAAGATGACAAGATCGAGATAGTTGAATATAAAGGATATAAAACTTATAGAGGATAAAGATTATGCTTATGCATAGTCTTTTTTTCTTTCATGATATAAAATGGTAATAATGATTTGTGAATTGGAGAAAAATATGAAAAAATCGATTAATATGATGATTGCAATGCGTTTGATATATTCAATCTTTAAAAGTTTCATTTTTATTTTTGTAAATATTTATCTGTGGCAAGCGGGAAAAAGCATTCAGGCTGTTGCAGTTTTCAATATATTCAATTATCTCGGAGCTACAATTTCTTTCTATATGGCAAATGTTATCGCTGTAAAAAATCTGAAATTCAATTATATAATATCGTCGCTGTCATTCCTGGCAACCTTTGGTTTGACGGCATTGCTAGGAGACAATATCGCAAACTATGCAATTTTAATTGGAATTCTAGGTGGATTTGGCGATGGATTTTTCTTTTTCAACCTGAATTCGTTTCAAGCCGATGTATTGGATAAAGATGAAATGGATAAGTTCATGAGCATTATAGGTGGACTTAATAAAGCAAGTGCCATAATCACACCTATGATATCAGGTGTGATTATCGAGAAATATGGATTTATATA
>JAYENG010000199.1:0-9009 GCA_034721975.1 Bacillota bacterium | reverse complement strand
CTGACAGTTTCAAGCTATAATCTACCTATAACCATAGTTCTTATGAACAACGAGTCTCTAGGGATGGTCAGACAGTGGCAAAAGCTGTTCAATGATAAACGCTATTCAGAGACGGACAATAAAGCCAGACTCGATTATTTAGCTCTCAGCAAAGCCTATGACATAAAGTCTATATACGTCGATTCTCTAGAATCTCTAGATATCGCTTTAAAGACAAGAAAATCACAACCTGGGCCTTTCTTCATTGAAGTCAGGATCGATAAGGACGAAGATGTATACCCGATTGTTCCACCGGGAAAATCAATCGCTGAATATATAACAGGATAATAGAATTCTCTATTATCCTTTTATAACAACAATCGTCTTTACTTTATCAACTATTTCAATTAAATCTTTTTCCTGCTCTAGAACCCAATTTATTTCTTTATACGCCCTTGGATCTTCATCAGAAATGATAGACCCTTTCTTTATTCCAAGTATTATCTTATGCTTATTCATCATTGAAATCGTTTCTTCATTTTTAAATTGTTTTTTAGCCGCATTCCTAGATATGGTTCTTCCAGCTCCATGAGATGAACTTTGAAAAGATTCGGAATTTCCCTTTCCTTCAACCAAGTATGATTCTCCACCCATCGTACTTGGTATTATTCCAATTTCACCTTTTTTAGCACTTATTGCGCCCTTTCGGTGAATCCAATATTTTTTCCCGTCAACTTCTTCAAAAGCAGCATAATTATGATGTACGTCTATTCTCTGTTCTATTTGAAATTTCTCCAACTTAACCTCGATAGTGTTTAATACTTCATCGATGATCACCCTTCTATTCTCCTTTGCAAACGCAAGAGCCATGTTCATCCACTCGATATACGCTTTTCCCTCAAAACTATCTACATCAAGATATGCAAGTTCCTTATCAATCGTTTTTCCCATCCGCTTACTTGCAAGCCTGTGAAATGATGAAGCTATCGTATGCCCGAAATGACGACTTCCCGAATGAACCATTATGCATAATTTTCCCTCGGAGTTTTTCTGCAATTCAATAAAATGATTTCCTCCTCCAAGTGTCCCCAGTTGATAATACGCCTTTTTAATTTCCTCTTTCAATTTCTTATCCGGGTAATATGCGTGTGCTTTATATTTATCTAGAATCTTGAACGATAAAGCGATTTTTCGATTTTCAAATCCCATGGGAATTTTAGATAATATGTTTTCCGATAGAAGTTTATATTTTTCATAAGAAATTTCATCAGCTGTCAGGTTGGTTTTAACAAAAGAAATTCCGCAGCCGATGTCCACACCAACAGCATTTGGAATAACATGTCCGCCTAATGCAATAACTCCCCCGATTGGCATGCCATATCCCGCATGCACATCTGGCATCAAAGCAATATGCTTTATTGCAAACGGTAGATTCGACAGATTTATCGCCTGCCTTAAACTTATAGAATCAATCACTGCGACATCATCCACCCAAGCTTTAATGGGAAGTCTTTGTTTGTTTTTATCATATATTACAATCATTTCATTACCCCTTGAATCTTAAATTCTACTCATCTTTTACCCATTTGGCTTTTGTAATATTCAATTCAACAATCACAAACAAAAAAAAGAACCCACAGTATATGCAGATTCTTTCTAATCTATATTATTTTATCACTCTTACTTTAATAACTCCCTCGATCGCTTCAATCTCTTTTATGCATTCTTCACTTACATTTCCATTAACATCGATAATATTATACACATAATCACCTTTGCTCTTATTTATCATATCTACAATGCTAATGTTGCATTTTGTTAAAACACTCGTATATGAACCAATCATATTTGAAATATTTTTACTTATAATTGTGATTCTAGTCGTTCCTATTGTTCTTTCCATGGTACACATAGGAAAATTGACTGAATTGACTATGTCTCCATTTTCAAGATAATTCGCAAGTTGCTCAACTGCCATTACTGCACAATTTTCTTCAGATTCAGGAGTTGATGCACCCAAATGTGGAAAGCATATGGCATTTTCACAGGCTAATAGCTTTTCATCAGGGAAATCTGTAACGTATTTCGCAAGTTTACCTGATTTCAATGCTTTAACAACTTCATCAGTATCAACTAAACCTCCCCTAGATATATTTATCAATCTAGATTGATCTTTCAATTTTGCCAAGAATTCTTCATTGACAAATCCCTTTGTACTATCTATCAACGGCATGTGTAATGTTACATAATCAGATTTACCAAGGATATCATCAAGCGACTCTGCATACTTGACATCCCAAGAAAGTCCTAATGCTCCCTTAACTGAAATATATGGATCATAACCAATTACATTCATTCCTAGTTTAATTCCCATATTTGCCACTAAAACACCTATTGCACCCAATCCGACAACACCTAATGTTTTATTTCTTACTTCTGGACCTGCAAACATGCTCTTACCTTTTTCTACTTGCACGCCGACTTCACCTTGTAAATCTCCTGCCCATTTTATTCCTTCATATATTTTTCTAGAACTCAACAGTAATGATATAAGCGTCAGCTCCATTACTCCATTGGCATTTGCACCAGGTGTATTAAAAACTACAATCCCATTTTCTGAACATTTTTCTACAGGTATATTATTATACCCCGCTCCTGCTCTTGCAATCGCTTTTAAATTTTCCGGGAATACAGCATCTAGCAATTTATAACTCCGTAAAACAATCCCATCAGCGGATTCCAAATTTTCCTCATTAATTGCATAAAGATTTGGATTGAATAATTTAAGTCCATTATTTGATACTTTGTTGAACACTGAAATATCGTACATTGATATCCCTCCTTAAGATAATGTTGTGATAATATTAACAGATATATTCCGTTAACGCAATATTTGTTTGCCGCTCACATAGATAAACAAACATATATGAACATTATAATAAAACAATTTAATATATACAAAGAAAAACACCAAAATTTTAAACAATATCAATGTTCTAACCAATAAAATAAATATTATTGAGTCCTTCAAAATATTTATATTTTTTTCTTTCTCATGTCGTTTTATGACAAATTGCACTTCAATTGTTGTGAATTTTCTTAATAATTTGCTTATAAAAAAACATTTGATAAATCATTGACAAGCCTAATTGATTATGATAATCTTTATCAGTAAAGAATAATGATAATCATTATTCTTGCGTATGCATATGGTAAGGTGTGATTATTATGTTGTTGACAAAAGCTAAAATTGGGCAAACGCTCAATGTAAAAAATGTAGAAGGGAAAGAAAAAAATGTGAAGTTTTTGTTAAGTTTAGGTTGTTTTAAAGGTGAAAGAATCACGTTGATTTCGAAGCTTGCAGGGAATTACATTATTAATATTAAAGATAGTAGATATGCGATTGATGAAAAAATGGCAAAAACAATTATATTGGAATCATGATTTTATTATATGTCTTCGGACATATAAATTTTTACATATTCCATGATAATGATTTTCATTTGCAATATACTAAGAGGAGGTAATTATGAAAATAGCATTAGCAGGAAACCCTAATTCAGGGAAAACTACATTATTTAATAGAGTGACCGGTAAAACGGAGTATGTAGGTAATTGGCCAGGTGTAACTGTAGAAAAAAAAGAAGCAAATATTAAAAGTAAATACACGCTAAATGGAGAAGTTATTCGAGTTGTCGATTTACCCGGTGCGTATTCCATTTCCCCATTTACAGGTGAAGAAGCAATTACAAGAGATTTTGTCTTAGGAGAAAATCCCGATGTCATCGTGAATATTGTAGATGGTGCCAATTTAAGCAGAAGTTTGTTTTTTACAACTCAATTGCTTGAATTGGGAATCCCAGTAGTTATTGCGTTAAATAAAACCGATATTATAAATCAACGTGGTGATATTGTTGATGCAAAAGCATTAGGGAAAGCTTTACATTGCTCTGTAATTGAAACCACGGCTAATACAAGTAAAGGTTTAAAGGAATTGATTACTGAAACTATAAAAGTTGTTAATACTAAGGATGGTCAAACTGCTCTCGGATTTGAAGGGGAAAATGATGTCGAAAGGCAAAAGTTCATAGATCAAATGGTTTCCAAATCGCATATCAAAAAGAGAGATGCAAGTAAAGTTCATTTTTCAGATAAGGTTGATAGAATTGTAGCTCATAAATGGTTGGGAATTCCTATTTTCTTCTTGGTTATGTGGGCTGTTTTTTCATTTTCAATAAATGGTCTTGGAGGTTATCTATCCGGCTTTATGAATGATGTTGTATTCGGAGAAATCATTCCAGATGCAGCAAATGGATTTTTAGAGGGAGTAGGTGTCAATTCACTGTTGCAGTCGTTGATTGTTGAAGGTGTAATCGGCGGTGTCGGAGCCGTCGTCGGTTTCTTACCGCTAATCATGGTTTTGTTTTTTAGTTTGGCATTATTAGAAGATAGCGGCTATATGGCAAGAGTCGCTGTAGTAATGGATAGATTTTTCAAAAAAATCGGTTTATCAGGAAAATCGATCATTCCTATGATCATAGGTTCGGGTTGTGCAATACCAGGTGTGATGGCGACTAGAACCATTAAGAATATCAACGAAAGAAGAATGACTACCATTTTAACACCATTTGTACCATGCGGTGCAAAATTACCTATAATCGCATTGTTTGTATCTGTTTTCTTTGCCGATAGCACATGGGTTGGACCGAGCATGTATATTATCGCGATTACAATGATTATGTTGGGCGGATTATTGTTAAAGAAAATGTTTGCTTGGGAAAACACTTCTTCATTTATTATGGAGTTGCCGGAATATAAAATTCCAAGTATCAAGCATGCGTCAGTTCAAATGCTTAGTCAGGCAAAAGCGTTTATTGTAAAAGCGACGACAATTATTTTATTATGCAATACCGCCGTATGGTTTGCACAAGCCTATAGTTGGTCATTTCAGCCAGTTGAAAATCAAAGTCTGAGTATTTTAGCATATCTTGGTGGCCTTATTGCACCCTTATTGATACCGCTTGGATTTGTCGGTTGGCAAATGGCTGCTGCTACTATTACAGGTTTTATAGCCAAAGAAAATGTTGTGGGCACTTTAGCGGTACTATTGCTTTCATCTGATGCTGTTTTACATACAGTAAGCGGTCCTTTATCTGGATTTTTCACACCGGTGACAGCTTTTGCATTCTTAGTGTTCAATCTATTCACACCGCCATGTTTTGCTGCAATCGGTGCGATGAACGCAGAACTGGGATCAAAGAAATGGTTATTTAGAGCTGTAGGTTTTCAATTGGGTGTAGGTTATATTTTAGCGTTGTTGGTTACTCATATCGGAACATTGATATTCGAAGGTAAAACTGCTCCTGGATTTATTTACGCATTGATAATTTTAATATCAACTATTTCATACGTGACATATATAATAAAAAAAGTTGATAAAGAGCGTTTAGAATTCAAGGAGGCTGCCTAATGATAGCTGATATTTCAATAGGATTGATTTTAGCAATAGTTCTAGGATTGGCTTTTATCAAGAGCAAACGTGATTTAAAGAACAATAAATGCGGTTCTTGTAGTGGTTGTGCCAATAAAAACACCTGTAACATTGTAAAATTCAAGTAAATAAAAAACCTTCAGTTCATTCATATGAACTGAAGGTTTTTTATTACTATCTATAGCTTTTTAACAAATATTGCTTTCAAATACATGGCTCCAAAACCTTCGATTTTACAATCGATATCATGTCCACCATCCGCATCGTCAACTAAACGAATGTTTTTTACCTTTGTACCTCTTTTCAGCATCGATGAACTTCCTTTTACTTTCAAGTTCTTGATTACTGTAACCGAATCACCGTCTTGTAAAATATTCCCGTTTGAATCTTTTACAACTCTCTCTTCTTCATTGTTTTCATCTTCCGAAGTCCACTCATGACCGCATTCTGGGCATACATAGAAAATTCCATTTTCATAGGTATATTCCGAATTGCATTTTGGACAATTTGGTAAACTGAACATAATTTTATTTCCTCCATTTATTCATTGTAACTCATTTTGATTTATTCAATAAAACACATAAAAAATTATCGTCGGCTTACATTTTATAATAGTCTTTTAACATTGTCAAAAATATATCATTGCTTTTTGAAAAACATATTTATAATGCATAGTAGACCAGCTAGATTTCAAAAATGCTCATTTCATACTGCATTCAATTATTTTGGACTAGTCATCTTGATAAAGTCCCTTTTCTATTGTGTCTGACCATCTTTAATCAACCTGTTAATGGCGCTGATGATATAGCTTAATACCGAGAATTCTTTATCGATTATTTCACTTATAAGCTGTAGACCCTTAATCAGAGTTTCTTCATCAAATTGTTCTAATAAAAGCATTATACTTATGGGATTGATTTTTTTATCTTTAGTATCCAGCACCCTTGATTTTTTAATGTATTTATTTGTCATTGCTTTTTCTGCTGCTTTTCTAAGTGGTTCGCTAATATTGAGTTCAGGCATTTCGTCAAAAATTCGTATTTCCGGATGACTGAAATCTAAATTAATGACACTTTCAATATCACACCCTACAAAAATGGTGTTCTTGAAAGTCGCTTCAACGAAATTAACGTCTTCCAATTTAGCACCTTCAAATATGGTGTTTTCGAAATGAGCTTTCCTAAAGGCACTTCGTTTTAAATTGGTACCTACAAACTCAGCCCATTTGAATGAACACTCTAAAAATGAACAAGATTTTAAATGAGCCCCTCTAAAGCTTACATAATCAAAATTAGATTGTGGAAAATTGCTGTTAAAACATTTGCTTCGCTGTAAATTTTGATACATAAAATTTTTATTTTTCTTTTCTATGTTATTGTAGTTAAACATTGAATTATCAAATTTTTTCTTCGCCATAATACCTCCATGGATTTTTCTAGTTAAATTATTATCTGTTTATATAAATACCAGAATAATGCCTTTATTATATCATGTATTTAAAATATTGTTCTACTTGTTGAGCTTTTGTAACTTCAATTAAACTTAAGCTAACATTTATACTGAAAAAACCACCCTGCAAAAGTAGAGTGGTTCTAGTCTCTCAATGACGAGAGTTTATTGGTGGAGGTGGAGCGACACCGTTTACAAACTCCTCTAACTTGGTATGTTCAATTATAATGGTTTCAAGATATTTGATATATAGTGAGTATACTTCATTATGTATGTTTCAATTTTAGTGTGCTGTGAATCACTTTTCAGTTATCATTTTCTGTATGAGAATCATCCATTAACCGATCAACAAAAGCTAAGCAATTGTCAAAAACCGTCTCGAATGATATATCTTGTGCATATACGTTCTTCTTAGTAAAATTGCGCCATCTTCTCTCTTGCTCAACGTCGAGTTTTAGTTTTTCTAATAGCACTAACATCTTTTGATAATCAAGTTCAGTGTTTCTATATCTAAAAGTGTGCTTACAAGCTGCCCTCACCTTGTTCAATTCAAGTAAATCAGCATGTAAATTATAAATCATAAAAACATCATAAAAATCTTTACTTCTACTGTTTGCAAGTGCTCTACTATAAATAGTTTCCAATTTTTCAGCCATCATTGTTTCAACATTGTAGCTATATATGTTTATAGAATCATCTCCAAAAGTCGGGATATATTCATAACTTACAGGTTCAGGGGTTACAGGGTCTCCAGTTGCAATGTCCAACGGGATATTTACTTGTATATTCTCTAATCTACATTGCACAATAATGCGAAATCCACCGTATTTATCCTCTTTCTTTATTGTCTCTATTCGTTCAACATTAAAGTTTAGTGCACCATCAGCTGCTTTGAAAATACTGTCGAATATCATTTGTAGACTGTTCCCATCAAGCTGGTAACCCTTCATTAACATATCTATATCAATTGTTGTTCTTTGTTTGATTCCAACTATATTGGAGAGAAGAAAACCACCTTTAAAAACAAAATTCTCTTTATACTCTGTTTTAGATATTCTGCTCAAAATTTCTTCCATAAAATAATAAGTCAACACAGAATTAAAAGGAAGTCCCTTTTTTCTGCAATTTTATGTGTTAACGATATGAGTTTATTCTTATTCAAAGTTGGACCTCCATAATATCTCTGACTTTATCTGTTAATTTCATTTTTTCTGCATATTCAAATAGGCAGTGTAAATCTTTTTCTCTTGAATTGGCATAATTTTGAATGGCTTTGGCAAAAATTTCTACGTCTATTTTTTCTCTTTTAGATATTAGGTCGCAAATCGTTCTCTCAATATTATAAGTAGGGACCCAATTGGAAAACATGGTTCTAGCCTTCGTTTTTCCAAGGTCAAAGAATTCTTTTTTGATATAATGGACCTTCACGTTTTTTTTGATATTTGAAGTATTGTAACCGCTATAGACAGTTATCTCAAAATGACTTGGTATTTCATCCGTATATCCGTGTAAATACAGGGCAGAAAGATAAGAAAAAACAATTCTCGGATATCGTGTTGCTAAAAAGAAATATTCGTCATAATCTCCTTCACTGGTACGATATATGCCTCGGTCAACTCTTTCAAGATAACCTTTCTTTGTCATGCGAGTTAGATAGATCGAGGGAATTCCTTCTTCTTTAAGCATACTAGTTGTTATAATTCCACCAGATTTTTCTAGGATGCCATGCAATTTTTTTTCATAATCCATAATCTCACCACTTTGTTGTTTTTATGCTTAAATGATAGCATGAAATACGCATAAATACAACTAATGCATTATAACTTTATAATTGGTTCAGTTTGTTATTGCAATTTAAGTTTTTCTTTTCTATGTTATTGTAGTTAAATATTGAATTATCAAATTTTTTCTTCGCCATAATGCCTCCATGGATTTCTTTAGTTAAATTATTATCTGTTTATATAAATACCAGAATATTGCCTTTATTATATCATGTATTTAAAATATTGTTCTACTTGTTGAGCTTTTGTAACTTCAATTAAACTTAAGCTAACATTTATACTGAAAAAACCACCCTACAAAAGTAGAGT
>JAYENG010000198.1:0-9048 GCA_034721975.1 Bacillota bacterium | reverse complement strand
CATTTTGATTATCTTGAATTACTTTTCTATCGGCAAATCCAATGCCAAAACCCGCTTTAACTAAATCGACTATAAGATCCACACTTATAAGCTCAACCTCTGGTTGAAGAGACAGACTAGACTCGGAAAACATATTTTCAAGAAAGTTTCTTGTACTCGTATGTTTCTTTAAAGAGATAAAAGGGTATTTGCTGAAATCTT
The DNA here is from genome assembly GCA_034721975.1 of Bacillota bacterium. Classification (GTDB taxonomy): domain Bacteria; phylum Bacillota; class Clostridia; order Peptostreptococcales; family Acidaminobacteraceae; genus DAOURC01. The sequence goes on along the minus strand of JAYENG010000198.1, from coordinate 8,847 downwards.
CAAGTCTTAGAATTTTATTTTTTAAAATTTTATAGTGGTTGCTGGTAAAGAATATCTCATCCAACGTATAAAAATCCATATAGTTGAATCGTGTGTCGGTTTTATCGTAGTCGTGATTGATAAAGCCCAAGTCAAGTTGACCCGTAACAACTTCATGTTTGGTTTTTGGCGAAGGTTGATTGTCTATCAATAATTTGATTTTTGGATATCGCTGATGAAATTCTTCAAAGATTTCCAGAAGGTAATGTTTACAAATGGTATCGCTGGCTCCGATTTTCAGCTCGCCGATTTCAACAGCTTTGTAACTGTCTATAAAATTTTCGGCTATTGTAATTTCGGTGAAGGCGGTTTCTAAATGTTCGAATAAAATTTTACCGCTTTGAGTTAAAGATATACGTTTGCCGTTTCTGAAAAAAAGAGAAATTTCCAATTGTTTTTCAAGAAGTTTAATGGATTGAGAAACGGAAGATTGAGTTACAAAAAGAGAATCGGCAGCTCTTGAAAAGCTCATATATTTTGCGACATTATAAAAAACTTTGTATAGTTCATAATTTATATTCATATAAGTCCTCCTAATAACAAGTATTAATTATATTAATTATCATTATATATTAAAGGGTGATAAAATAAAAGTGAAATTAGATTATGGAGGAATTCTATATGAATAGTGTTAAAAGAGTATATGTGAAAAAGAAAAACGGATTTGATGTGCTTGCAGATAATTTGCGCGAAGAAATAAGAGGTGTATTGGAAATAAATAGTTCGGACCTGCAAATATTAAATGTTTACGATATAGAAAATTTATCACAGTCGGATTTTGAAATGGCAGTCAGAGAAGTGCTGTCTGAACCGAATGTAGATGAATTTTTTTATTCTTTTGAAATAAAAGAAAATCAAAAAGCATTTAGAGTGGAATATCTACCAGGTCAATATGACCAAAGGGCGGATTCGGCAGAACAGTGCTTGATGATTTTGAATAGTGAACTAAAACCTAAAATAAATGCATCTCAGATATTTGTATTTGACGATATTTCTGAAAAAGAATTGATGAAGTTAAAAAAATATTTGATAAATCCAGTTGATTCAAGAGAAATCGGACTTGGTGTTCCAAAGACTTTGACAAACGAATCAAATGTACCTAGCGACATTAAAACATTAGAAGGATTTACTGAGTTCAACGAGAATGAACTTAAGAATCTAATCGCTGATTTAGGTCTTGCTATGACGATAGACGATTTAAAGGCTACTCAAGAGTATTTTAAATCCGAGAGTAAAAATCCCACATTGACAGAGATAAAGGTTTTAGACACCTATTGGTCGGATCATTGCAGGCATACGACCTTTATGACAAGTATAAAATCGGTAGATATGAATGATAACAATATTGAAGTTTTAGATGATACATTTATGAAATATCTTGAAACCAGAAAGAATCTGGGAAGAGAAAATAAAGATATCACCCTTATGGACTTGGCTACTATCAATATGAGAAATATGAAGGCGGAAGGAAAACTTGACGACCTTGAAGAATCGGAAGAAATAAATGCTTGTAGCGTAATAGCCACAGTTGATGCAGATGATCGTGAAGAAGAATATTTGATCATGTTTAAAAATGAAACTCATAATCATCCGACGGAGATTGAACCATTCGGTGGTGCGGCGACCTGTTTGGGCGGCGCGATCAGAGATCCGTTGTCGGGAAGAAGTTATGTTTATCAATCGATGAGAATCAGTGGTTCTGGAGATCCGAGGGTTTCTATCGAGGAGACTATTCCAGGAAAATTACCACAGAGATCCATTACAAAGGGCGCGGCTAAAGGTTTTAGTTCGTATGGAAATCAAATCGGTCTCAATACGGGATTTGTCAGAGAATACTATAATCCTGGTTTTCTTGCTAAAAGAATGGAAGTCGGATTTGTAATCGGTGCCACTCCTAGAAAAGATGTTCTAAGAGATACTCCGGTAGAAGGAGACTTGGTGGTCGTAGTCGGCGGAAGAACTGGTCGAGATGGAATTGGAGGAGCAACGGGGTCCTCTAAAATACACGATCAAAAGTCGATAGAAGTATCAGGAGCAGAAGTGCAAAAGGGAAATCCTCCTATCGAGCGTAAAATACAAAGATTATTTAGAAATCCGAAAATAAGCGGTTTAATCAAAAGAAGCAACGATTTTGGCGCTGGAGGTGTTTCGGTAGCTATTGGCGAAATCGCCGACTCTGTTGAAGTCAACCTCGATTTAATGCCGAAAAAATATGAAGGACTAGATGGTACAGAGCTTTCTATCAGTGAATCTCAAGAGAGGATGGCGGTTGTAATAGCCAAAGAGAATCTTGACGACTTTATCGAAGGATGCAGAAAAGAAAGTCTGGAAGCAAGTGTTGTGGCCAAGGTTACAAACGATAATCGATTTAGATTGATATGGAGAGGCGATACCATTTTAGATTTAGACAGAGAGTTCTTGAATTCTGCAGGTGCGAAATCATATGGTGAAGTCAAAGTGTCTTCAGTAGAAATGAATGATTATCCTTTAGAACCATCTGAAGATTTGCATGACGGTTTAAACGATATAAATGAAGCGTCACAAAGAGGTTTAGTCGAGCAATTTGATAATTCCATCGGCAGAAACAATGTGCTTTCTTTTTATGGCGGAGAGCATTTGACGACTCCTATTCAAGGCATGGTGTCGAAGATACCTGTTGAAAATGGAGAAACAAATACTGTTTCAATTGTCAGCGGTGGATATAATCCCAAGATCGGAAAATGGAGTTCTTTCCACGGTGGGATGTACTCTGTAGTTGAATCGTTATCTAAGCAAGTTGCATTAGGTGGAAAAATAGACAAGGTTAGATTTACATTCCAAGAGTACTTCGAAAGGCTTGGAAACGATCCGGTTAGATGGGGAAAACCATTCAGCGCTTTACTGGGAGCGAATTCGGTAATGGATTATTTCGATCTGGCTTCGATCGGCGGCAAGGATTCGATGTCGGGAACTTATTCTTATGGAGATGTTAGAATAGACGTACCGCCTACATTGATATCGTTTGCAGTAAGTATTGGAAGTATTAAAGATGTAATAAGTCCAGAACTTAAATCAAAAGGCAATTCAATCGCTTTATTTGAAGCAAAGAGAAGTGCAGATCACACTTTTGATTTTGAGAGTCTGGAAAAAATATATAAAGAGATTGAAGAACTGAACGGCAAAGATGCAATCAAATCTGCATATGTAATCGAAGAACACGGAATCGGCAGTGCGATTGCTAAAATGACTTTTGGTAATCATATTGGTGTGAAAGTCGAGTGTGATACTGCAAAGGATCTATATGCATCGATAGTTGTAGAAATAGATAAAGATTGCAAGTTAGATAATGGGGTTATCATTGGAGAAACAATTGAAGATCGAATTGTAAAGATAAATGAAAGTACGTATGGAATAGAAGATTTGATTAAAACTTGGGAAAAACCTTTAGAAAAGGTATTTCCAACAGATAAAAAAGTAGAAGGAATGTCTAAGAAATTCAATTTTTATACGCCTTCAATAATTACCGGCAACTTGGGAATAGTTAAGCCGAAAGTATTTATTCCGGTTTTCCCGGGTACTAATTGTGAATACGATACATCTTACAAGTTTGAACAAGCAGGCGCGGATGTGGATACATTCATATTCAAGAATTTAAAGAGTTCAGATATCGATCAGTCTATAGATGAAATAGTAAAAAGAATTAAAAAATCTCAAATAATAACTTTAGCCGGAGGGTTTTCAGCTGGAGATGAACCAGAGGGGTCAGGTAAATTTATTGCTTCTGTTCTTAAAAATCCAAAAATTAAAGAAGCGTTGATGGATTTGTTAAACAACAGAGATGGGCTTATGCTGGGAATTTGCAATGGTTTTCAGGCGCTGATCAAATTGGGGCTGGTGCCATATGGAGACATCAGGACGTTAGGAGAAAATGATCCGATGTTGACATTTAATAAACTAGGAAGACATGTGGCGCAAATGGTATATACAAAAGTGGCTTCCAATAAATCTCCTTGGATGATGCACTCTGATCCTGATACAATCTATAAAACGCCGGCCTCTCATGGAGAAGGAAGATTTGTTGCAGATGAAAAGATGCTTGAATGGTTGGAAGAAAACGGGCAGATTGCTATGCAATATGTAAATGAGTTTGGAGAGCCGACATATGATACAAGGTATAATCCTAATGGATCTGTTCATGCTATAGAAGCGATAACAAGTCCGGATGGAAGAATTCTAGGAAAAATGGGGCATAATGAGAGAATTGATAATCAACTCGCGATTAATGTTCCGAATAAAGAGGATTTAAAGCTGTTTAAAGCAGGAGTGGATTATTTCAAATAAAATAAGAAGAGGTGTTAATTATGAAAATTGGAGTTGTAATGGGTAGTGACTCAGATTTTGAAATTGTAAAGAAAAGTTTAGACATACTCAAGGAATTCAATATAAGTGTTGAAGTTAGGGTGTTATCAGCACACAGAACGAGTGACGAGGCTTTGGGATTTGCCAAGAACGCCGAAGACAACGGGATTGAATTATTGATCGGGGCGGCAGGGAAAGCAGCGCATTTGCCGGGAGTTTTAGCATCGGTAACTACTTTGCCGGTAATAGGATTACCGATAAAATCATCTACCATGGATGGGTTGGATTCTCTTTTGTCGATTGTTCAAATGCCGAAGGGAATTCCTGTTGCGACAGTAGCGATAAACGGTGCAGAAAATGCTGCTCTTTTAGCGGTACAGATCCTTTCAGTTAAATACGACGAATTGAAACAATCCATGAAAGATTATCGTGAAACGATGAGATTGGAAGTTTTAAAGAAAAATGATAAAATTGTTGAAATCACAAAAGAATATTTATAGGAGGAATAAAAAAATGGAAAAAAAAGAAATGTTATACGAGGGTAAAGCGAAAAAAGTATATAAGACAGATCAGAGTGAATTGTTTATAATAGAATATAAAGATGATGCAACAGCTTTTAATGGAGAGAAAAAAGGAACTATTTTAGGCAAAGGTGTAATCAATAATAAAATGTCGGCTATGATGTTTCAAATATTAGAAGAGAAAGGCATTCCAACGCATTTAGTTGAACTGCTCAGCGATAGAGAGTCTCTTGTAAAAAGTGTAAAAATTTTACCGCTTGAAGTTATCATCAGAAATATAACTGCAGGTTCATTTTCTAAAAGATACGGCGTTGATGAAGGAATCGTTCTTCCTTTCCCGACTATAGAATTCAGTTATAAAGATGACGATCTTGGAGATCCGCTTATGAATGAATACCATGCTTTGGCTTTGGAACTTGCAACGAAAGAGCAGATAGAAACTATCAAGGCATATGCGTTTGATATCAACAAGATAATGAAAGAGTTCTTTTTAGAAAGAAACATCAAACTGGTTGATTTCAAACTGGAATTCGGCGTTCATAAAGGCGAAGTGATCTTAGCTGATGAGATTTCTCCGGATACTTGTAGATTTTGGGACAGCGAGACAAATAAAAAATTAGATAAAGATCGTTTTAGAAGAGATTTAGGAGATGTTGAAGGCGCTTATCAAGAAATTATGAAAAGACTAAATATTTAACTTGGAGGAAAACATGGATAAATTAAAAGAAGAGTGCGGGGTCTTTGGCATATACGATCAAGATGGTATGAATTTATCAAACCTAACGTATTTCGGTCTTGTCGCTCTGCAGCATCGAGGTCAGGAAAGTGCTGGAATTGCAATCAGGAGTGGAAATGCAATCAACTATCATAAAGGTATGGGACTTGTTCAAGAGGTTTTTGATGCGCATAAACTTATGGGGCTTGATGGGGATATTGCAATAGGTCACGTCAGATATTCAACTACTGGGCAAAGTCAGCTTAGCAATGCTCAGCCTTTAGTGGTTAGATTCAGAGGTGGAAGTATTGCTTTGGCGCATAATGGCAATCTGGTGAATGCGTATGAATTAAGAAATGAACTTGAGAAAAACGGTACGATTTTTCAGACTTCGATAGATTCTGAAGTTATCGCAAATCTCATTGCTATTGAATATAAAGGCAATATCAAAGAAGCGGTTTTAAGTGCCGTAAAACAAGTTAAAGGCGCTTATGGTTTGGTAGTTATTTTCAATGACAAACTCATAGGAGTTAGAGATCCAAATGGTTTGAGACCTTTAGTGCTCGGAAAAACCAAAACAGGATATGTTTTGGCTTCTGAAACGGCTGCACTTGATGTTGTCGGAGCAGAGTTCGTAAGAGATATTCAAAAGGGTGAAATGGTTACTATCGACGAAAACGGTTGGGAATCCATCATCTTCGACGACACAAAAAGAAAATCGATTTGTTCGTTTGAATATGTTTATTTCGCAAGACCGGACAGCAATATGGATGGTCAAAACATTTATAAAACAAGATATAAAGCTGGGAAAATATTGGCAAAAGAACATCCTGTCGAAGCTGATATTGTCATAGCGGTTCCAGATTCGGGGATTCCGGCTGCCATTGGGTATTCAAATGAATCGGGAATTCCATACGATGTCGGTTTGATAAAAAACAAATATATGGGCAGGACTTTTATCCAACCTGATCAAGAAACAAGAGAATTGGCTGTAAAGCTTAAATTGAATGTTTTAAAAGAGAATATAGATGGTAAAAGATTAATTCTCATCGATGATTCGATTGTCAGAGGCACGACGTCGAGAAGAATCATCAACATGCTTAGAGAAGCAGGGGCAAAAGAAGTGCATGTAAGAATCAGTTCACCGCCGGTTTCTCATTCTTGCTACTTTGGAATAGATACTCCTTCTAAAAAGCAATTGGTGGGAGCTGTTAAAACTGTTGAAGAAATACGTGATTTAATCGGCGCTGATAGCTTGGGTTATTTGAGTTATGACGGCCTTGTTGAATCGATAGGAAAAGGAAAAGACAGAATATGTACAGCTTGTTTCAATGGGGATTACCCAATGCCGGTACCGATGAGCGGCAAAAAATACGTCTTTGAAAAGATGTAATCGAGGGGATTGACTATGAGTAAAATAACTTATAAAGATGCAGGAGTAAATATTGAAAAAGGTTATGAAACTGTAAAAAAAATTAAAGCGAGTGTTGAAAAGACCTTTGATAAAAATGTATTGACAGGACTAGGTTCATTTGCTGGATTATACAAATTGGATAAGATAGAAAATCCTGTATTGGTTACTGGAACGGATGGAGTAGGCACAAAACTTTTATTGGCTCAGATGATGGATAGACATTCGACAGTAGGACAAGACCTTGTCGCAATGTGCGTCAATGATATCCTATGTCATGGAGCCAAGCCGCTGTTATTTCTTGACTATGTAGCTTCTGGAAGAGTTGAGCCGGATAAGATGGGAGATATAGTTGAAGGGATCGCCAAGGCGTGTCAAACAGCGCATCTTTCACTTGTCGGTGGAGAGACTGCAGAGATGCCGGGAATGTACGGCAATGGCGAGTATGATTTAGCAGGTTTTGTAGTAGGAATAGTTGATCAAAATAAAATAATCAATGGAAAAGATATAAAACCCGGTGATAAGATAATAGGACTTGCATCGAGCGGACCTCACAGCAATGGGTATTCGCTTTTAAGAAAAGTGTTTTTCGATGCTAATGATTACAAACCGGATGACTATATAGAGGAACTTGACGATACTATAGGAAATGTTTTGTTGGAGCCGACAATCATATATACCGATGTGATCACGAAGCTGATGGAAAATGTCACTATCAAAGGCATAGCAAACATCACTGGCGGAGGATTTATCGAGAACATTCCAAGAACATTACCTGATGGAGTATCTGCCAAAATCTATAAAGATTCATGGGAAATACAACCTGTTTTCAAGTTGACTCAGAAGCTGTCGAATCTTTCTGATGAAGAGATGTTCAATACCTTAAACATGGGAATCGGTATGGTGTTGGTTGTTGATGAAAGCGACATTGAAAATGTAATGAAAATTGCTGATCAGTCGGGTCAGGAAGCAAATATGATCGGTGAAATTGTTTTAGGTGATGAAGGCGTGATTCTATGAAGAAAATAGCTGTATTTGCATCAGGGGGCGGCACGAATTTTCAAGCTCTTATTGATGGGGTGCACAAAAAAGAACTAGGCGTTATTGAAATTCTTTTTATCGACAGAGAATCTGCTTATGCAAAAGAGAGAGCGATTCAAAATAATATTCCTTGGGTTTATATCGGCAAGAAAAAATTTCCGGATAGTGAATCAAAAGTTGAATATATTTTGCAAAATTTGTTGGATCATGATATCGATCTTATAGTTTTAGCAGGCTTTTTAGGATTTATCGATGGGAAAATAATAAGACAATATGATAAAAAAATCATCAATGTTCACCCGTCGCTGATACCTAAGTATTGTGGAAAAGGTTTTTATGGACAGAGAGTTCATGAAGCCGTATTAAAGAATAAAGATAAAGAAACTGGAGTTACAATACATTTTGTAGATGAAGGTATTGATACAGGAGAGATAATAATTCAGGAAAAAGTTTCAGTGCTCAATGATGATACAATAGATTCACTTTCAAGCAGAGTACTTAAAATCGAGCACAAATTATTGATAAGCACTGTGAAAAAATTACTTAGGAGTGATGTTTCGTGAGAGCGTTGATAAGTGTATCTGATAAAAGCGGCATTGTTGAATTTGCCAAACAACTAGAAGAGCTGGATGTTGAAATATATTCAACAGGTGGAACTTTTAAAGCGATAGAATCTGAGGGCGTTAAAGTAAGCAAAGTATCTGATCTAACAAAATTTGAGGAAATCATGGATGGGAGAGTAAAAACTCTTCACCCTAAAATACACGGTGGAATTTTAGCGG
>JAYENG010000197.1:0-1655 GCA_034721975.1 Bacillota bacterium | reverse complement strand
GTAATACATTCATATGATAAAATTTCTAATGAAATAAAAGAAAATGATGATTTTAAAAAAACTATCGATAATTTTAAATTTAAAATTAAAGGTGATTAATAAACATTATTTTGTGGATAAATTGTTGATATCTATAGCTGTTGATTGTTTAGTTTTTTTTAAAAAATTATAAACATATTTATTAACATGATAAACAGGTTTTTATCAACTATTGAAGAGACTTATCAACATATTAACAGGGCCTATTACTACTACTGTATATATTTATAATATATATATTACAAAAATCATAATTATTGGAGGATAAAATGAAATTTTCATGTTTTCAAAGTGATTTAATTAATTCTATTAATACTGTTCAAAAAGCTATTTCTAATAAATCTAATATGGAAGTACTTAAAGGTATTCTAATTACAGTAGAAAATAACAAAATTAAATTGACAGGAAATGATTCAAATTTATCAATTGAAGTTATTATTGAGGCACAAATAGAACAAGAAGGAGTTATTGTTTTAGATTCAAAATTATTTTGTGATATAATAAGAAAATTACCTAATGCAACAGTTGATTTTAATTTGAATAATAATTTTGTAGAAATAGAGTGTTTATATTCAAAATTCAAATTGATTACCCTTAATGCAGAAGAATATCCTAAATTACCAACTGTTGAAAATAGTCATAGTTTAGTTGTAAATAGAGAGATAATTAAAAATATGATAAAACAAACAATATTTTCTGTATCAACTGATGAAACACGACCTATTTTAACTGGATCTCTTTTCGAAATAAAGGATAATAAAGCTTCATTAGTCTCTATTGATGGTTATAGATTAGCATTGAAATCAGTTCAAATTGATTCTGATAGAGATTCGAAGACTGTTATTCCAGGTAAAACATTAAATGAATTAATGAAAATACTAAGCAATAGTAGTGAAGAAGAATTAATAATAAAAATAACCGATAAATATATATCTTTTGAAATTGAGAATATTAAAATTATATCTAAAATACTTGAAGGAGAATTTATTAAATATAATCAAATAATACCAACTGATTTCAATACTGAAATAGTTATAAATACAAATGAATTTTACAATGGAATTGAAAGAGCTTCATTAATGGCTAGAGAGACAAAATCATCAATAATAAAAATGTCACTTCAAGATAAATTTATTGAAATTACTTCAATTAGTGAAATAGGAAGTGTTATTGATAAAGTAAAAATGAAAATAGAAGGAGATAAATTTGATATTGGTTTTAATCCTAAATATTTACTAGATGTCTTAAGAGTTATAGATAGTGAAGAAGTCGTATTAGAACTTTCTTCAAGTTTAAGTCCATGTATTATTAAACCAGTTGATGATAATGAATATATATATTTAGTGTTGCCTGTAAGAATGTCTAATTAACATCCTCTTATAAAAGGGGATGTTTTTAGGAGGATGATTATGAAAGAAATATTAATTAATAATGAATTTATCAAATTAGATCAATTTTTGAAATTTGTCGGCATCGCTTCAACAGGTGGTCATGCAAAATATCTGATTTTGAATAATTTTATAGAAATTAATGAATATAGTGTAAATGAAAGAGGAAAAAAATTAAGAAATGGAGATATAGTTAGAATTCATATAGAGGATGAAAATATATATAAA
>JAYENG010000196.1:0-9083 GCA_034721975.1 Bacillota bacterium | reverse complement strand
CGATACATTCTTATCAGCCACATCTATAAGAATGTATCGACCGATAATATTATAAAAGCTGTCATGGCATCAATCGGGCTTGGCCTTTTTAACCTGGTTTTAGTACTAGGGCCGTGTTTAGGTTTGTTAGGTGTCGTTATAGCGATATTTGCTATAAGCGTTGCATTGGTGACATCAGGCATGGTGATTTTCATAGATTCAATTATAATGCCGCTGAATTTTTTGTATTTATATTTACCGAGATATTTAATGCTCAATCCCATAATAACAGCTTTCTTGGGTATTAGTCTTGTTATGATAGGTGTGTTGATTTTTGTTTTAGGAATATTCTTATGCCGTTGGATTTATCATTTGACTATTAGATATTTGAAGTTCAATTTAAAAATGATTAAAGGAAAGTAGGATTTGTTGATGAAAAGACTAGGAATCAATACTGTACATTTAGATATGGAAGAAATAATTGATTTGGGATTGAATCGCGTAGAATTTGTACTGGGAAGAGGAAAATCATATGAAGTAATGCATAGTGAGGTATTGAAAGGAATTAAAGAGGCGGAGAAGCTAAAATTTCCATATAGTATTCATCTGCCTCTTTTTGCTTTTGATTGGTATGAAGAGGATTACCTAAGTGCTTTTTATTTAGATCCAGATGAAGAAAAAAGAGAATTGTCATTTAAATTATTAGAAGAAAATTTAATCCATTTAAAAGAATTTCATCCTGACTATTACATAATCCACTTTCAAGGAGTGTATAAATTTCAGCAAGATGAAATGAAATTCAAAAAAAAGCTTGATAATACATTGACTCGATTAAATGAATTATCGATAAAATATGAAATTAAACTTTTGCTGGAATACTTTGGCTCGAACTATATGTTTTATAAAATAGACGATTGGATTAAATTTATTGTACCTTATTCAAATTTAGGCATTTTGTGTGATACTGGTCATTTATATTTTTCTTCAATCATGCATGAATTCGATTTTTTTGAAGGACTTGAAAAACTTGCCCAATCATCTGATGCGTTTCATCTTTGGACCACAAAAGGAAATAAAGCGTATACAGATTCAGAGTACTATATTGAGTATCATCATATTGTTGCGCATATGGCGCAGAAAAAAATTGATGGATTTGCTTTCGATGTTAAAAAATTGATGGATATAATTTCTCGATATGATCGTCCTATTATTATAGAAGCTTCAGAGAAGTACCGTGGGAGAAAGTATTTTTTAGAAGGGATTCGAAGCATAGTTGAGTACTTTGTTAAATAATAGATACCATATATTACAATAATATTTCATTTTAACTAAAATAGTTTATTATTATTTAAATAGGCGTTATAATATAAGTACAAAAGGTAATGGAGGTGTCGACGTGACAATAATAGTAATAATAGTAGCAATCATACTTGTAGTATGGTTGGATAATCCAAAAGATAATGAAAAATATGACGACACACATTATGTTAACTAATATTTAATGTATATTAATTATCAGAAAATTCTGTCGTTTAAACTATGTTAAATATAAAAAAAATATTATACTCTTGACAAGGAAAATAAAAAGTTATATAATTATTGATTTTTTATTGGAAAGATGTTACAATAAGAACATATTAGTAGATGGGGTGACGCAGTTGGCGACAAGAAAAACTTTAACTGAGATTAAACAGCATGTTCAAGACCATATTGGAGAAAAAGTTATTTTAAGAACAAATAAAGGACGTAAGAAGGTTAAAACCAAAGAAGGGGTTTTGTTAGAAACGTATCCATCTGTGTTTGTAGTTAGAATTGATCCTGGATTGGAATCGGAGAGGAAGATATCGTATAGTTATTCAGATATATTGACTGAAACTGTTGAAGTGATGTTGACAGAAAATCAAGAAAGAATATATGTATCATGATAAAAAGAGTTGATAACTCTTTTTTTTTATAAAAAATTTTATGCTCTATTGTTAATAAATATACAATCGAAATTTGAAAACAATATTGTATTGCATCATAAGGAATTATATGGGAATATATACAGTGGATGAATATTCATGAAATATGAAATATATGGAATGTATAATATCTATTGCATTTGCATTGATAAGGTATGCATAGTATACTAAAAAAGTTGAAAGATAACATGAATAAAATGGCAATAAATAACATATAGAAATAAAGGAGTGGACAAAAAAGATGAATATAGATGTTTTTTCAGAAATCGGAAGATTAAAAAAAGTTTTATTGCATCGGCCAGGACCTGAAATTGAAAATCTGACACCAGAGTTGATGGATAGGCTATTATTTGACGATATTCCGTTTTTAGATATAGCAAGGAAAGAACATGATGATTTTGCAAAAGTTTTTATGGACAATGATATTGAAGTTTATTATCTTGAAGATTTAACGGCGGATGTTTTGGAGGATGCAAAGATAAAAGAGAAATTTATTGATCAATTCATTGCTGAAGCATCAATTAAAAGTGAAATCAGATTAAAACAAGTAAGAGATTTTTACTATTCTTTTGATGATAATAAAAAATTAGTCGAGAAAATGATCACCGGCATTAGAGTTGAGGAATTTCCAGTAGGCAACACTAATAGTCTTAGTGATTTGGTTATGAACGAGTATCCTTTTATAGTAGATCCCATGCCGAATCTATATTTTACAAGAGACCCATTTGCAACTATCGGCAACGGGGTATCATTAAACCATATGGCGACTGTTACAAGAAATAGGGAAACAATATTTGGACAGTATATCTTTAAATATCATGAAGAATTTAAAAATCACGAGATACCATTTTGGTACAATAGAGATCTTCCTTTTTCAATAGAAGGCGGGGATCAACTTATCATAAGTGATAAGGTATTAGCTGTAGGGATTTCACAAAGGACACAGCCTGATGCTATTGATATTTTAGCTGAAAATCTATTTGCTTCAGATATGACTTTTGAAACAATACTTGCTTTTGATATTCCAAAATCTAGGGCGTTCATGCACTTGGATACGGTTTTTACTATGGTTGATTATGATAAGTTCACAATACATCCTGAAATTGAAGGTCCACTTGGTGTGTATTCTTTAACTAAAAAAGATGATAGAATAGTTATTGAAAAAGAAATCAGCGAGCTTGATATAATTCTTGCGAAATATTTGGGAATTGATAAAGTGACACTCATAAGATGTGGTGGAAAAAGAGGAATAGATGCGGGAAGAGAGCAATGGAACGATGGTTCGAATACTTTAGCTATTGCACCCGGAGAAGTTATCGTTTACTCAAGAAATCACGTTACAAATAAAATACTTCAAGAGCATGGAGTGAAAATTCACGTAATAGCTTCATCGGAACTTTCGAGAGGCCGAGGTGGTCCTAGATGTATGTCTATGCCACTAGAAAGAGAGAAAATTTAAATTATTCAAGGAGGTTAAATTATGCCCGTAAGCTTAAAAGGTAGACATTATATTACACTAAAAGATTTTACACCACAGGAAATCAGACATTTGCTAGATTTATCCCATGATTTAAAAGCGAAGAAAAGATCCGGAGTCAAAGGAGAATTATTAGCTGGAAAGAATGTATGTTTGATATTTGAAAAGAGTTCAACAAGAACTAGAACGGCTTTTGAAGTTGCAACATTTGATGAAGGTGGAAATGTAACTTTTCTTACCAATTCTCAAATGGGGAAAAAAGAAACTATTGAGGATACTGCTAAAGTGTTAGGAAGATTCTATGATGGAATTGAATTTAGAGGATTTAAGCAAGAGACTGTTGAAGGTTTAGCAGCTCATGCTGGAGTTCCTGTATGGAATGGTTTAACTGATTTATATCATCCAACTCAAATTTTAGCTGATTTCTTGACAATAGAAGAACATGTAGCTAAGCCGCTTAACAAGGTGAAATTTGTATTTGCCGGTGATGCTAGAAACAATATGGGTAATTCACTTATGATCGGGGCAGCTAAAATGGGAATGCACTTTGTTGCTTTGGCACCTGAGGAGTTATGGCCATCAGAAGAACTTGTTGAAGAGATGAGGGAGATAGCGAAAGAAACTGGAGCGGTTATTGAAATATCTGATGATGTAAATTCAGTAAAAGGCGCTGATGTCATTTACACTGATGTTTGGGTGTCTATGGGTGAAGAGCATTTATTTGAAGAAAGAATCAACCAATTAAAAGGTTATCAAGTAAATATGGATATGGTTAAAAAGACAGAGAATCCAGATATGATTTTCATGCATTGTCTACCGGCTTTTCATGATACTCTTACAGCTGTTGGGACGGAAGTTAAAGAAAAATACGGACTTGATGCCATGGAAGTAACTGATGAGGTATTTAGAAGTAAACATTCTGTAGTATTTGATGAAGCAGAAAATAGAATGCATACCATAAAAGCTGTAATGGTAGCTAGTATAGGTAATTTGTAATATAAAGGAGCGAAATCAATGCATGATAAAATTGTCGTAGCCTTGGGTGGCAATGCTTTAGGAAAAACACCTCAAGAGCAAATAAATTTGGTTAAGAATACATCTAAACCGATTGTAGACTTAATCCAGCATGGGCATCAAGTTACACTAGCTCATGGAAACGGTCCACAGGTTGGAATGATTAATCTAGCTATGGATACAGCTTCAAAAACTGCTGCTTCTACACCGGAAATGCCATTTCCGGAATGCGGAGCTATGAGTCAAGGATATATTGGATATCATCTTCAAAATGCAATTCGCGAAGAGATGCTTGATAGAAATATTGTAAAATCTGTTGCAACTGTAGTAACACAAGTTATTGTAGATAAAAATGATGAAGCGTTTGTTAAACCTACAAAACCTATTGGAGCTTTTTATACTGAAGAAGAAGCACAGGTACTTGCAACAGAAAAGGGTTTCGATATGGTTGAGGATGCGGGAAGAGGATATAGAAGAGTTGTTCCTTCTCCACTACCTATCGATGTGGCTGAAAAGGAAGTTGTCAAGACTCTAGTTGATAATGACTGTGTTGTCATAACTGTAGGCGGCGGTGGTATACCGGTTGTGAAAGACGGTAATAGACTTATAGGTGTTCCGGCAGTGATAGATAAAGATTTTGCCAGTTCGAAGATAGCTGAAATTTTGGATGCGGATTATCTGATAATCTTGACTGCTGTTGAAAAAATAGCAATCAACTTCGGTACGGAAAATGAGAAATGGTTGGATAGGCTTACTTTAGAAGAAGCGCAGCAATATATTGATGAAGGACATTTTGCTCCTGGATCGATGCTTCCAAAGGTTAAAGCAGCTATGATGTTTGCCGGCTCTAAAAAAGGAAGAAAAGCTTTGATTACTTCTCTTGAAAAAGCAGAAGAAGGAATAGAAGGAAAAACAGGTACATTGATAATCAATGAATAGAAAAAAGTAGGGCATTAGCCCTATTTTTTTTGAATTTTGTTTTCTAAATTGTATACATAATGTATAATGATTATGTATTTTGTATAATGTATATGATAGGGGTAGTCAGGATGCATAAAAAGTATAAATCAAGGGCAAAGATTAATTTGTCTCTCGATATAAAGGGAAAAATGGAAAACGGGTATCATGAAGTCGATATGATTATGCAAAAAATCGATCTTTTTGATGAAATATATATGAAAATAATTCCTAAAGGAATCAAGATTGAATCAAATTGTATTTATTTGCCGACAGATTCGAGAAATATTGTTTACAAAGCTGCTGAAATGATGATTGACAAGTATAAATTGAAATCCGGCATATATATTTATATTGAAAAAAATATTCCAATATCAGCTGGTTTAGCGGGTGGAAGCACCAATGCTGCAACGGTGATACAAGGTATCAATGAAATGTTTAAAATTGGGCTATCCCAAAAGAATATGATGAGTCTAGGAGTCGGTTTAGGAGCTGATGTTCCATTTTTCTTCATGTCCGGGGCTGCTAGAGCTGAGGGGATAGGAGAAAAATTAACTCCTGTCAAAGGGTTGAGTGATATTTGGATTGTGGTGACCAAAGCAAATCTGTCGGTATCGACTATGAAAGTGTATGATAGTTTAGTTCCAAATGATTATAGGATTCATCCTGATATCGAAGGGATGATACAGGCGTTAAAAGATGAAAATATTTATATGATTTCTGAGAAACTGGGGAATGTATTGGAAAATGCGACTTTTAGATTATATCCAGTTGTAGAAAAAGATAAGAAGTTAATGAAATCTTTTGGTGCAAAGGGTGTCTTGATGAGTGGTAGTGGGCCCTCGATATTTGGACTGTTTTCAAAATCAGATCACGCTAAGGCGGCATATAAAAATTTCAGTAAGATTAACGGGCAAACATTTTTAGTGAAAACATATGGTGGAGGGGATACAAATGGATCAATATAAATCATTGGGAGAAATAGTATTTGAATATTTAAGGGATGAAATAATGCTCGGGAAAATAAAACCTGGTCAAAGGTTGATGGAGAATACTATCGCAGAGAGATTAGGAGTATCAAGGACACCGGTTAGAGAAGCTATAAGGAAACTTGAAAAAGAAAAATTTATAACAATGGTACCGAGAAAAGGTGCGTATGTCACTAAGGTAAGTGTTAAAGAAATATTGGATGTTTTAGAAATACGAAGAGTATTGGAAGGGTTCGCAGCTAATTTAGCATCTCAGAGAATGGATGCTGGTGAAAAAAAAGAATTAAGGAAATCTTACGAAAAATTTGAAAGTTATATGGAAAACTTAGATGTTAAAGGAATGATTAAAAAAGACAGAGAATTTCATGACTTGATATTTAAATCAACTAAAAATGAGAGACTTGTTGCACTTGTCAAAGAACTTCATGAACAATTTCATCGCTTTAGATTGATATATTTCAATGAGGCTTCGTCTTATAAAAATATTCAAAAGTGGCATTCTTTGATTCTAGAAGCGATAGAAAATGGAAATGCGGATGAAGCGAAAAAACATGCTGAAGATCATGTGAATGAAATAGAAAAATCAGTAATTGCTTGGGCTGAAAGTGAGGAAGATTTTGATGGAAAAAATTAACGTCGGTCTGATATTTGGTGGACAATCGGAAGAACATGAAATTTCAATAATGACAGCAAGAGAAATTGTCAAGGCTATTGATAAAAACAAATATGAGATTTCTCTTTTCGGTATAGATAGAAATGGATACTGGAAAACAATCGATAAGATTGAAGAGGAATTAGAAACTTTGAATTTTGAAGATAAAAACAATAAAATTTCTGGTTCTATCATGGAAAAATTACAAAACGGCATTGATATTGTTTTTCCTCTTCTTCATGGACCTTATGGTGAGGATGGAAAAATTCAGGGTTTGTTCGATATGCTGGGGATTCCTTTTGTAGGATGTACTTTAGTAGCTTCAGCGATTTGTATGGATAAAGATTATACAAAGAAATTGCTTCAGAGAATTGGCGTGCCGGTGACGAAGTCATTTACTGCGATTAGATATGAATCCATTGATTTCGACATGGTTGAAAAAGAACTAGGATATCCCATGTTTGTTAAACCAGTGAATTTAGGTTCTAGCATTGGTATCTCCAAGGTTAAAAATATTGAGGAATTAAAAAAGGGTGTTAAACAATCTTTTATGTATGACAATAAAGTAATTATTGAAGAGGGAATCAATGCGCGAGAACTGGAATGTGCTGTTTTAGGGAATGACAATCCGGAAGCATCGGTGGTTGGAGAAATAATTTCTTCTCATGAATTTTATGACTATGAAGCAAAATATTTTGATGGTGGTAAATCAGAATTAATTATACCTGCTGAAATATCAGAGATGCAGGCAAAAGAAATCAAGGATTATGCAATAAAAGCATATGTCGAACTCGGATGTAGTGGTCTTAGTAGAATAGATTTTTTTATCGATAAAGAAACAGGAAAGATTTATTTAAATGAAATAAACACTATGCCGGGGTTTACACCTATAAGTATGTATCCCAGGTTGTGGAGGTTCGAGGGCGTAGAATATGATGCGCTGCTTGATAGACTAATACAATTAGGGTTAAAGGATTGATTGTTATGATAAAAAAAATGGTTAGAATCAGAGCTTATATAAGTTCTGTGGAAGGTGAAGAAGATAAAATTGAATTCGCCACTGAAGGCGAGTATCAAAAAAATGATGATGTAATAACTATTATGTATGAAGAGTCTGAGATTTCGGGAATGAAAGGTAGTTTGACTACTTTAGAAGTCAAAGATGAATCGATTGTTATGAGACGAGATGGAACTGCTTCTTCTGAAATGATGTTCGAAGAAGGAAAGAGACATGAGTCTGATTATTCAACTCCGTATGGCGTTTTTAAGGTTGAACTGTTAACCAAAAAATTAGAGAGTGATTTTAATGAAGAAGGAAGTGGAACTATCACTATTGAATATGATATGAGCATCAGAGGTTTATCTGAGAGCAGTAATCGTTTGATAGTGGAGGTGTTTTAGGAAATGAGGAATACTATAAAAAGTATAGTGTTGAGAATATTTGATATTGATTGGGATGATTTTGATATATTGTTTAACGACGAAGCCAGATTTGGAGTGTTTTCTACAAATGTGGCTTTTAAACTATCGAGTGTGTTGAAAATGTCGCCTGACGATATCAGCGAGAAGTTGGTTAAAAACAATGAAAACGATTTGTATATTGCCAAATTTGATAATGGATATGTTAATTTTTATTTGCCGGAAAACATTATCATCAAGTCTTACTTGAAAGAAGGCACTTTTAAATTGAATGATTGTGATGATAAAGAATATTTTATCTATAGAATAAATTTTTTGATAAAAAGATTAGAAGGAGAATGCGTTCTACTTGATGAAATTCAGTATGATGAAGTTTTCGTCAAGTTTTTTATTCAAGGTAAAATATGCAAAGGAATAGAATCTTTTTTGAAATATGATAGGAAAACTGTGTATACATGCTTATCCGATCAAGAAAAGAACAATTTTTTCACAGTCATCAACTGTATTGTGTCAACCGTTTTTAAAAATGTCCCAGAATAAGTGAAACATTAGCACCAATTTTATTGGTGCTTTAATCTGTCTATAATTAATAGATAATAGCTTGAGAATTTATAAGTTCTTCAAAAGGAATA
>JAYENG010000195.1:5719-9106 GCA_034721975.1 Bacillota bacterium | reverse complement strand
AGAACAACCGTGAATGCAAAGAATGCATTCACGGTTGTTCTTGGTATGGGCAAGTCTTGGGAATTTGCTTTAACAGCAGTTTTCTTAGAAGGTATTATTTTTATTATATTGACATTGTTAAATATCAGAGAAGCAATAATCGACAGTATTCCTACAAGCGTTAAAAGAGCGATTTCAGTTGGTATAGGTTTGTTCATAGCTTTTATCGGACTATCAAACGCCGGGATTGTTTTGCAAGGACAAGGAGTCCCGTTAGCCTTGGGCGATGTCATGTCGGGCGGTGCTTTGCTTGCGTTGGTTGGTTTGGTGTTAACTAGCATATTGCTGGTTAAAAAAGTGAGAGGCGCATTATTGATAGGAATCGTTCTTACAACTATCGTAGGAATTCCTATGGGGATTACTAGTCTTCCTACGAGTGTGTTCCAGGCGCCTCCATCAATGGAACCGATCTTTTTCAAGTTTCAATTCGATCAAATTTTCACACTAGACATGTTGGTTGTATTATTTACATTCTTGTTTGTAGACATGTTTGATACAGTTGGAACATTAATTGGTGTATCCACAAAAGCTGGCATGTTGGACAAAGAAGGAAAAATCCCTAATGTCAAGAAAGCTTTGATGGCGGATGCTGTCGGAACTACTTTTGGATCAATTTTCGGAACATCTACGGTGACGACTTACGTTGAATCGGCTGCGGGTGTGTCAGAAGGTGGACGTAGTGGATTTACCGCTGTTGTCACAGCCGGTATGTTTGCTATCGCATTGTTTCTTTCTCCGCTGTTTATCATGATTCCTGGCGCTGCAACTGCTCCAGCATTGATCTTGGTTGGTATGTTCATGATTTCTCCGATCAAGGATATCGATTTTGAAGATTATTCAGAATCTATTCCAGCTTTCATAACATTGTTGTTCATGCCTTTGACTTACAGTATCTCAGAAGGTATTGTATTTGGTATTGTTTCATATGTTTTGATTAAACTTTTATCTGGGAAGGCGAAAGATATTTCAATAGCGACATATATTGTTGCGGCGGTATTTATTCTCAAATTTTTTGTTTAATCAGTAAAAAATATTTAATATCGGCTCTAGGGATTTTAATAGAATCTCTAGAGTTTTTATTTTTTGCATTCGTGTGATATAATATATGCAAATATGAACAAATGAACATATAAGGAGAAAATATGAAATATTCACAGGAAAATTATGATAAGTTAAGTGACTTTTTTAAAGCTTTAGCTGACCCTACAAGAGTGAAAATACTATTTTGTTTATACAAAGGAGAAAAGGCGGTTGGTGAGATTGCAAACGAAACTGAGACATCGCAATCGGCTGTTTCCCATCAGTTGCGACTTCTAAAAGATAAAAGGATAGTAAAACAAAGAAGAGAAGGGCGTTATATTTTTTACTCTATCGATGATGATC
Source organism: Bacillota bacterium (assembly GCA_034721975.1). Lineage (GTDB taxonomy): Bacteria > Bacillota > Clostridia > Peptostreptococcales > Acidaminobacteraceae > DAOURC01. Next base: position 7,684 of record JAYENG010000195.1, on the reverse strand, counting down.
ATGTAGAGAAATTGTTGATGCTTGGACTAGACCATATTATTCATGAATAGAGGTGCTATGATGAAATTTATTGTAGAAGGATTGAATTGTGCAAATTGTGCAGCCAAGATAGAAAAAAAATTAAATGATGATAAGAGAATCAATGAAGCGGAGTTAAACTTCGTTTCAAAAACAATTGATATACAATTTGCACGTAACACTGAAAAAACAATGTATTTAGATATTGTAAAGAAAATTGTCAAATCTTATGAACCTCATACAAAAGTATATTCAATGATTGAATATAAGCAGCAGGATCATAAATTATTTAATAAAAAGGAATTTGCTTTGATTTTACTTAGCATTCTTTTATATGGAATATCATTTTTTATATCAAAAGGTCAACTGGTTCTTTTATTCAGCGCATATGTTTTGGTAGGTTGGGACATAATATATACTGCGTTTGCAAATATAAAAAAAGGAGATATTTTCGATGAGAAATTTCTTATGATCATAGCTACGTTTGCAGCAGTTTACATTGGAGAATACTTTGAAGCTGTAGGAGTTTTCATCTTCTTCAAACTTGGAGAAGTATTAGAAAGCTATGCTCTCGAAAAATCTAGAAAATCTATCAGTAAAACGATTGACGATTCTGTGAAACTTGTATCTTATATTAATCCCTTTGATCAAAAATTGATAACAAAACATGTCGATGAAATAAAAATTGGAGATAATATTCTAATAAAATCCGGAGAGCGAGTTCCGTTTGATGGAGTTCTTGTTAGTGATGCGAATGAATTCGACCCTTCTGCATTGACTGGTGAATCACTTCCTGTTTTCAGAAAAAAAGGTGAGAAGATATTAGGTGGATATATCAATCTTAACAGGCCGCTTAAAATGAAAGTTGATGAAACCTATGAAAATTCAACGTTTTCAAAAATTGCAATGCTTGTTGATAATGCTTCGAATAAACACTCGGAAACTGAAAAGATGATTACGAAATTCGCGAGAATTTATACGCCGACTGTAGTGAGTCTTGCCATAGCGATAGTTTTAATCCCTGTGATATTTGGTGCTCAAGATTTAAATGAATGGATGTACAGGGGCGCGATATTCCTTGTCGTATCATGCCCTTGTGCTTTGGTGATTTCTATACCTCTTGTTTATTACATCGCATTGGGGGTCGCCTTTAAAAAAGGAATAATTATCAAAGGATCAAAATATTTGGATATGATCCGGCAAGTAGATCATTTTGTTTTTGATAAAACCGGAACTTTAACAAAAGGTGAATTTGAAATTCTTAAAGTCACTGGTGATGAAAATACTTTGATGTATGCAGCTATAGGGGAACATTATTCAACTCATCCGATAGGAAAAGCAATCAAAAATGCATATGAAAAGGAAGTAGAACAGGAGCTTATCGAGGATTATATAGAATATCCTAGTAAAGGAATCACTTATAAATATGGTGGGAGAAAAATAGCAGTTGGGAATGCTTCGTTTCTTAAAATGGAATCAAGCAGGAAAAATACGGCTGTTCATGTTTCGGTAGATGATAAATATATAGGATCTGTATACTTGCAAGACAAGATTAAAGAGAGTGCTTATTCTATGATAAAAAGTATTGAAAAGTACTCGAAACATGTGCTGTCTGGAGATTTGAAATTCCAAGTAGAAGAAGTTTCAAAAAGATTAGGAATTGAAGAATTCAGAGGTGAGGCATTACCAGAAGAAAAATTAAGCTATGTGGAAAAATTATCGTCTGATGGAAAAGTATGTTTTATTGGAGACGGGATAAACGACGGTCCGGTATTAGCTCTATCCGATGTCGGCATTTCAATGGGTCGTGGTGGTAGTGATATCGCCATCGAGCAATCAAAAATCGTAATAATCGATGATGATATTGGTAAAATTAAAGATTTGATAAATTTGTCGAAACGCGTCAAAAACATGGTTTTACAAAATGTTGTAATTGTATTGGGAATA
>JAYENG010000195.1:0-5709 GCA_034721975.1 Bacillota bacterium | reverse complement strand
TAATCAATTCTATGAGGCTTAATTTTTAGCACTCTAATTAAAAGAGTGCTAAAAAACTCTTGATATTTAAATTTCTTTGTACTAAAATATCAATATAAATAAAAAAGGAGGTGCTCACATGAATATAAAACCACTTGGAAAACGTGTCGTGATTAAAACTGTAGAAGTTGAAGAAAAAACTAAAAGCGGTATTGTATTACCTGGTCAAGCAAAAGAAAAGCCTCAGATAGCAACTGTACTTGCTGTTGCAAGTGATGATATGGAAGTCAAAGTTGGCGATAGAGTAGTTTTTTCAAAATTTGCAGGCACTGAAATAAAATTAGATGGTGAAGAATATACTATTATTGAAGAGGAATCTTTATTGGCAGTTATTAAATAGGGGGTAAAACAATGGCTAAAGACATCAAATTTGGCGAAGATTCAAGACGTAAACTTGAAGCTGGTGTTAATGCACTTGCTGATACTGTTAAGGTTACATTAGGACCAAAGGGCAGGAATGTTATTCTGCAAAAGAAATTCGGTTCTCCATTGATTACGAATGATGGAGTAACTATTGTAAGAGAAATTGAATTGGAAGATGCGTTTGAGAATATGGGCGCTCAACTTGTTAAAGAAGTAGCTACTAAGACCAACGATGTAGCAGGAGATGGTACTACGACTGCAACTATACTCGCACAAGCGATGATTAGAGAAGGAATTAAAAATGTCGCAGCTGGAGCAAATCCGATGTTGTTAAAAGTCGGCATTGAAAAAGCTGTAATCGCTTCTGTAGAATCTATCAAGAATAAATCGACGGTAATCGAAAATAAGGAAGAAATTGCAGACGTCGCTTCGGTTTCAGCTTCGGATCCTGCAATCGGCGAATTGATTTCTGAAGCAATGGAAAAAGTTGGGCAAGATGGTGTTATCACTGTAGAAGAATCCAAGGCTATGATTACCGATCTTGAAGTAGTAGAAGGAATGCAATTTGACAGGGGATATATTTCTCCATATATGGTGACCGATACAGAAAAAATGGAAGTTTCTTATGAAAGCCCATATATTTTGATTACAGATAAAAAGATTACTAGTTTTCAGGAACTTTTACCGATTTTAGAGAAGATTATAGAAAAAGGAAGAAAGTTGTTGATTATTGCTGAAGATGTTGAAGGTGACGCTTTAGCGACAATTGTAATAAATAAATTAAGAGGTGCATTTGAAGCAGTGGCGGTTAAAGCTCCAGGATTTGGAGATAGAAGAAAAGCGATGCTTGAAGATATTGCAATAGTAACTGGTGGAACTGTTATTACAGATGAACTTGGATATGATTTAAAAGAAGCGACTCTTGAGATGCTCGGTCAGGCGAAATCAATCAAAACAGATAAGGAAAACACTACAATTATTGATGGAGCTGGAGAATCAAGCATAATAAATGATAGAATTTCATTAATTAGAAGACAGATTGAAGAAACTTCATCTGAGTTTGACAAAGAAAAACTTCAAGAAAGACTTGCTAAATTAGCAGGTGGTGTAGCTGTAATTCAAGTAGGTGCGGCGACAGAAGTTGAAATGAAAGATAAAAAACTTAGAATAGAAGATGCTCTAAACGCAACACGTGCTGCTGTTGAAGAAGGTATTGTGCCGGGTGGGGGAACTGCATTGATTTCAGCGATTCATGATGTTGACGCAGTTATTGAAACATTGACTGGTGATGAAAAAACTGGTGCGGTGATCATCAAACGAGCACTAGAAGAACCTGTGAGACAAATTGCAGAAAATGCAGGCCTTGAAGGTTCTGTTGTAGTGAATGCTGTTAAAAAATCTGAGTATGGTATAGGATTTAATGCCATGAACGGAGAATATGTAGATATGATAAAAGTAGGTATTGTAGATCCTACCAAGGTGACAAGAAGTGCACTTCAAAATGCGGCTTCGATTTCAGCGATGTTCTTGACTACTGAAGCGGCTGTAGTCGATGTTAAAGAAGATGAACCCGAGATGCCTCCAATGGGTGGCGGAATGCCCGGTATGATGTAATTTAAACAAAGTAGTGAATAATAAAATAGCCTATATCTTAATTCGTGTATGAGTTAATGATATAGGCTATTATTTATTTGTTGCTGGGAAAACGTAATAAGAAATTCTCAATTCACTTGAGTAATGCTCCTACATATTTATCGACAATATCAATATATTTGTCTTGCATCATTAAGCAAGTGTCATTTAAATATCCTTTTTCTCTAGTGTATTCAGATAATCCCCTGTAATAAAAGGCTTTGAATTCATCCTCGATAATAAAAGGAATGATGTTATTTTTTAGGCATTCTTTAAACATGATAATTCTACCAATTCTTCCGTTGCCATCTTGAAAAGGATGTATTGACTCGAATCGATAATGAAACTCCAATATTGTATCTAAAGTTATTTCAGATATACTCTGATGCCAGTTAAGCAGATTTTTTATTTCTTTACCGACTTCTGCAGGTGGAGTGGTTTCTTCGCCTCCTACTTCATTAGGCAGAGACTTGTATTCACCAACTTTAAACCAATTCTTTCTAGAATCTTCTGTCCCGTTTTTAAGGATTTCATGGAACCTTTTTATCATGGATTCTGTTAACATATCACCTGCATGATTTAGCATTATATCAAATAAGTAAAAATGATTTGCCGTCTCGACTACATCATCTACATTAGTAGTTGTTTTATCTTGAAAAAGTGTATTGGTTTCAAATATATACCGAGTCTCTTCTTCAGTTAATTTGCTGCCTTCAATTCTATTTGTATTGTAAGTGAACTTTATCTGAGTATAGTGATAAATATTTCCCTTGAGGTTGGATTTTTTTTGATCTAGTAAAATTGACAGCAAGTTGTTTTTTTTAAAACTTAAGAGGCTATAAAGCTCATCCATGCTTAAATCTAAATAGTCTGATATTTTTTTTAGGTTGGCTACTTTAATCGAGTCAGGATTATCAAATCCATCGTGCAATGTTGCATAGGGTATGTTGCAAGATTTACTGATGTTTGAAATTTTTATTCCTCTTATTTCTAGAAACTCACGTATATTCATCTACTCACCCCTTATTGATATTATATCGTATTTACGATACATTAACAATAAATAACGAATAAACGTTAAAAAGGATAGTCTGCTTTCCATAGCATCTATCCTTTTTCTAATTATTGATATTGCAGTTGATATAAATTGTAATATATTCCTCTGTGTTTAAGAAGTTCGTTGTGATTACCGGTTTCTCTTATCTTACCCTTATGAAGAACGATTATTTTATCGGCATTTTGAATTGTGCTCAAACGGTGAGCTACAATAAAGGTAGTTCTGTTTTTAACAATCTTGTTGATAGCATCCTGAATAAGAGCCTCGGTTTCTGTATCTATACTTGAGGTCGCTTCATCAAGAATTAAAATATCGGGGTTGAATGCCAAAGCCCTGGCAAAAGAGAGCAATTGCCTTTGACCCTGAGAAAGTGTCGAACCTCTTTCTGTAACTTCTGAATCATATTGTTTATCCAGTTTTTCGATAAAGTTAGATGCATTTACAAATTTAGTGACAGTTTTAATTTCTTCTAAAGAAATCGGGGCATGCAGGCTTATGTTTTTTCTGATGTTTCCAGAGAATACAAAGACATCTTGCAGAACTACGCTGATTTTATTTCTAAGCTCGTGTTTGTCATACTCCTTGATATTGATACCATCTACTAGAATTTCACCCTTTTGAATATCGTACATGCGTGTAAGTAAATTCATGACAGTGGTTTTGCCTGATCCGGTAGATCCTACAAAAGCGATTGTTTCACCGGGTTTTGCTGAAAACGATACATCTCTAAGAACTGCTTCTCCTTCTTTATATTCAAACCAAACATTTTTAAATTCAATACTTCCTTTAATATCATTTAGAGATTTTGGCGCGATAGTGTTGACTATCTCTTCTTCTTCATCCATAAGAAGAAAAATTCTCTCAAGTGATGCCATTGCAGCTTGAAGTATGTTGTAAAAGCGATTAAAACTCCGAATTCCAGTACTCCCGCAATAATGCCTTTTCCACCGAAAAAAAGAAGTAACGCCAAAGAAATTGAATAAATAGAACGTATGGATGGTCTGAAAATCGCGTATATTTTCACTTCTTTTTTTACTGCATCAAGATGCTCGTTGTTTATATCTTCAAATTCGGTATATTTTCTATTTTCTTGATTAAAAAGTTGAATGATTTTTATTCCGGAAATATTTTCACTGAGTGTAGAATTTATTTTTGCCAATTTAACCCGTACCACTCTATAAATATTTCTAGCTTTTATTCTAAAAAAAACGGATGATAAAATTACGAGCGGCACAGTGGATAATGAAATCAATGTCAGTTTAGTGTTTAGCGATAACATAATAACGATAGAGCCGATAATTATCAAAAAGTCTTTAAGGAATGTTACAATTACATTTGTGTACATTTCGCTTATATTGTTCATATCGTTGGTAACTCTAGTTACTAAGCGGCCTATGGGATTTCTTTCATAAAAACTAAGTGACATTTTTTCTAGATGTGCAAATAAATCCGTTCTTAGGTCATATACGATTTTCTGACCGATGTAACTCAGTAAATAAATCTGAATGTAGGTGAATACAAAACCTACCAGTAAAAGAAAAAAGAATAAAGTAGTCAAATAGTAGACCTTGTTTATATTAAGTTTTCTGAGATTTTGATATTCATCGTCGGTGAGAAAATTCTCATTGCCATCAATAATCAAGTTTTTATCGATGACTTGAATTGAAGAATCCTCATCACCTAGGCTGTAAGATATATCATCATATTGAAAGCTTCCATTTTTATCTTTTTCCAAATAGATGGTTTTAGGTGCGATATGATCATCTATAACAATCTTGATTATATAAGGTTTTACCAAATCTATCGCTGTTATTGAAAGAATGAGTATTATACTGAGAATTATCAGAGGAATGAAATTTTTAGTATATTTGTAAAGCCTTTTTATTAAAGCTATATCGAAGGATTTATCAATTTGTTTTTCTTCATAAACATTAGAATTTCTCATTTATTCCTCCTCCTGTAAAGCTTTTTCAATAAGTTGTTTTTTATAAATATCATAGTAAAGTCCACGGTTTTTTATAAGCTCGTCGTGAGTGCCGTATTCTGTGATTTTTCCTTCATCGAGTACTGCGATGGCATCTAGATTTTTAAAAGTTGAAATTCTATGAGATATTACAATAGTGGTTCTTGAAGCTAATTCTGTTTTAAGATGCTGTAGAATGCGCTCTTCAGTATCTGTATCCACAGCTGACAAGGAATCGTCGAGTATCAGTATTTTCGGTTGCTTATATAAAGCCCTCGCTATAGATACTCTTTGTTTTTGTCCCCCTGACAAGTTGATGCCTCTTTCACCTAAGATGGTCTCGAATCCATCTGGGAAACTTTGAATTTCCTCGTCTATTTGACTTATGCTTGCAGTGGATTTTATCTTTTCCTGGTCAGCCATGATACTGTTGGAAAAGGCTATATTTGATTCTATTGAAGTAGAAAATAAAAAATTGTCCTGAGGAACTATTCCGAATAGATTTCTGATTTCTTTTGTAGAGTAAGACAAGAAATCTTTATTTCCTATAAATATCATGTTTTTTTCTACTTGATAAAATCTAGTCAATAGATTTATCATAGTTGTTTTGCCGCTGCCTGTTCGGCCCAGGATTCCTATAGAAGTACCTGAGGGA
>JAYENG010000194.1:0-1663 GCA_034721975.1 Bacillota bacterium | reverse complement strand
CTAAAATTTTCAGTAAAAATTCATATATCCTTTGAGTCGACGAGATACTCAAACGTTCTTTCGGCGTATGAACATCAAACAAGTCAGGTCCTAATGACACCATATCTATATCTCCGATTTTTTCTTTAAGAAAACCGCATTCCAGACCAGCGTGAATAGCATCTACTTTCAATTCAGTATGATACATTTTTAAATATTCTTTTTTCATCAATTCTCTTATTTCCGATTCGACCTTGAAAGGCCAAGATGGATAATCGGATTCCGACGTCATTTCAGCACCAGTCAAATCTGAAATTATTTGAATTTTGTCTGTTATATCTTTTTTCAAAGAAGCGACCGAGCTCCTGACAGAATTGACGAAAACAATCTTATCGTCTTTTTCTTCTAAAACGCCTAAATTGCTCGAACTCTCCACTAGACCTTCGATTCCGGCGCTCATCGTTTGAACCGCGTTTGGAATCAAACTGAGTATGTTGATAATCGATTCCTTCGTTTTGTCTTCATATACAAAATCGGGTTTATCTATTTCCTCGAATGTAACCATGATTTCGGGATCCGAAACTTCGTATTCCGATTTCAATTCAAATTCAAAAGCGTTGATCTCATCGTTGAATTTATCCGTATCACTTTTATCAAAAACAATTATCGCCTGAGCGTTTTTAGGAATGGCATTGGGTTTATCCCCGCCATTTATATTTGACATATCAAAAGAAAGCGTGCTGTTCAGCATATGAATCACTCTTCCTAAAATAACCGCAGCATTTGCTCTTCTATTTTGAATTTCAACACCTGAATGACCTCCTTTTAACCCATGCACTATCAATCTATACGCAGTATCGTTTTTCGACTCTTTTTTCTCGATATCCAATTCAATGATACTATTTACTCCACCGGCGCAAGAAGCCAGCAATACTCCTTCTTCTTCTGAATCGAGGTTGATTAAAATATCTCCATATACGTTTTCAGGATTTAAATCCAACACTCCATCCATTCCGGTTTCTTCTGAAACTGTGAACAGCGCACTTATTTCAGGATGTTTCAATGAAGCATCTTCTAAAACCGCCATCATCATAGCAACGGCAATTCCATTATCTCCTCCCAAAGTAGTACCTTTTGTCTTAATGAAATCTCCATCTATCAATAGAGGAATCGGATCTTTCTCAAAATCAAAATCATAATCATCCTCTTTTACACAAACCATATCTATGTGCCCTTGCAGTATCACTTTTTTATGATCTTCATATCCTTTGCTTGCAGGTTTTTTGATAATGACATTCAAACAAGGTTCTTGAATAACATCTAATTTGTTTTCCTTTGCAAAATCGACTAAAAAATCACTTACAGCTTTTTCGTTTCCCGATTCTCTCGGAATTCGAGTCAGCTTTTCAAAATATTTCATAACTTCTATAGGTTTGATACCTTTTAGAATATCCTTCATGTTATCCCTTCCTCACTAATTCATATTTATTGGTATTTAGTTTTTTTATGATATTTTTGTTTATCAAATTTAAAATTACAGAATCAGATATCAGTTTTGGATCATTGACCTGAATTTTTTTTCTAGACCAAAATAGAGATGCAGTTGTTCCAGAAATGATTTCACCGATTTCTCTTTTTGATAAACACGATTTATTATTAAAGCTTTTGACAACTTTATTTTCAC
>JAYENG010000193.1:0-1678 GCA_034721975.1 Bacillota bacterium | reverse complement strand
TTTTGTCATATCTTTTTTAATAGCAACACTGTCAGTAATTAATTTGACATAACTGTTTCTACCAGTTCCCCAAGCTCCAGAAACAAATATGTTGTAACCTTTCTTATCCATTTTAAGTCCAAAATCCATTGCTTTAATTGCTCGATCTTGCCCAATGATCCCTTGCAAAGGAGTTAATTCATCAGTTGTTTCAAAATCGAAGCTGTTTACATCACATACTTTATATAATTTTTCTTCTGATAAACGAAATTTTTCCATATTCAAGCCCCCTCAATAAAGATGATACCCAAAATAAATTAAATTAAAAAAAATCGCTGAATCAGCGATTAAAAATTTTATCATAATATATTTTTATTATAAACTTCGGTATTACCATCATTCTTATAATTCTAGAAGGCTGTTTGATTAATCGGTGGAACCATTCCAAACCAGAGTTAATAAATATTTTAGGTGCCCTTTTTGATAACCCCGCCCATACATCTATGCTACCACCTACACCCATGGCAACTTTGACATCTAGAAGGCTCTTGTTTTTGTAAATCCATTTTTCCTGTTTTGGAGCTCCTAATGCTACAAATAATATATCGGGTTTTTTTTCATTGATTTTATCAATTATATGATATTCTTCTTGCTCACCAAAAAAACCATTATGGCTCCCTTTAATCTCAATATTCTTATATGCCGATTCAATTCCCTTGATAGCTTCTTCAGCAACCCCTTCACTACCACCAAGAATAAAAATCGAAGCACCAGTACGATTGCAATACTCAAGAATTTTTGTCATAAAATCAATTCCAGCAATCTTTTCAACTATTCCTAATTGATTAATTTTTGAAGCTAAAATCAAACCATAACCATCGGGAATATTTAAATCAGATTCATTTAAAATATTCTCGAACTCTTTATCTTCATTTGCTATCATCAACATTTCAGTATTTGGCGTAAATATCATTCTTAATTTATTGCCTTTTGAAAACTTGACAAATTTCATAAAGGCTTCATCAAAGCCTAGTTTAAAAATCCGAACAGCCATTATTCGAACTGTATTTGTATCCATATTATGGTTTTTCTCTTTCTGTTTATTGATTATCATATAATGTGTATTCCCCTTTAACCATTATCCAAGCTTCTGATTCGAATACTAATCCTCTTCCATCATCTAATGGACAAATAAGCAAATGATTCTTTGGAACAATTTCATCCATTCCAATATCCTTACCAGAAGTTACATCTGCCAACCCGCCTTTATCAGTGACAAAAGCCTTTGCTTTACCTGCTCTAAGAATAATTTCAACACTACTGCCAAGTAATATTATATCTTCCTGATCAACTTTCAGCACTTCATAATGTGAATTGTTTTCAAATACTTCACCGTCGCTATTTTGACCAAGATTTTCTAATCTCATTTCTAAATAACTCAATGTAATCAATGGATCTGAATCCGTTCCTGGAATAACATCACTATACACTACTGCGCCAAAAGATAAAATAGCAACTACAATAAATAGTAATATTTTTTTATTTTTTTTCATTCTTACTATCCTTTCTATATAAACCTAAACTTATATACAATGCTTTATCTACCTCTTTCATCAATTCAAGTGGTAATACACCAATTTTTTGAATTAGCCTTTTTTTATCTATTGTTCTAATTTGTTTTAACTGAACAAATTAGAAC
>JAYENG010000192.1:0-9229 GCA_034721975.1 Bacillota bacterium | reverse complement strand
ACTCGAATGGATGGGTCTGCTCTTACTCGCCCTACTAACAGAACACTTCTAGCGGCAGCTGTGATATCAATAGAATCGAGTCCACGATAAAGTCCTTTTGTGCCGCCGGCTTTATTTATATGGCCAATAATCACTATGGCACAGCCTGTTCTCTCTACAACACTAGAAAGATTTTTGAAAATAGGTCTTATTTTCATTAGCCCTATGCATATCTACACGAGAACCCAAATAAGCCTGTAGTGGATCAATGATCAAAAGCTGTGCTTTTATCTCTATAATGGCTTCCTCAATCCTTCCGTCTGATAGAGTCAGTTCCTTATGGCTTTCATCAATAAAAATTACTTTGGTGCAGTCAGCATCTGCTGCCAATAATCTTGGTTTAATGGTGTCACTTAACCCATCTTCTGCTGTTTGATAAATAACATTGCTACATTCTAACGCCTCCTCACTTAAAGGCAATACATCACCACTAGTCATTACAGATGCTATCGCCAAAATCATGGTGGTCTTCCCCTCTCCGGGATCACCTTGAATAATGATGATTTTCCCAATAGGAATATAGGGTTTCCATAACCACTTCACTTCTGTCACCTCAACATCACTCATGTTGATGAGTTTTAATTCATTTTGACGTTCCAATTTTTCACCTCCTTTTCCCCTCTACTTATAATCCGATTTTTTGGTAGAGCTGGTCTATACTTTTTTTTGTCACTTTTATTTTTGCCCCTCACTATTAAGCCGAAAAATCATGGGGGGTGTACGAAAAAAAGTATAAAAAAATCCCCCTATCTATAAGCCGAAAATAGATAGGGGGGGCCGAAAATATTTTATTATTTATTCTCCGTTAAAATAATCTGTGTCAATTTTTTTGATCAAATAGGTGTTTTCTACAGAAACACCAAGATCATGTTCAACCATAAATGCAGCTAAAGATTTGCCATCAATTAATACAATTTTGCAGGCATGCTGCTTGCTTACATATTCTTTAGCTTCTTTGGTAAAACTTGCTGTTGTTATAAAAGCTCCCTTTGATGCTCCTTGTCCGGTTAATGCACCAACAAACTTTTGAAGCTCAGGTCTACCAACTGTTTTTTCAGTATCCCAGCGCTTCGCTTGTATATAAATCTTGTCAAAACCTAATTTGTCTTCTTTAATGACTCCGTCAATGCCTTCATCGCCAGATTTTCCAAGAACTTGGCTATTTTCAATCTTACTGCCACCATAGCCCATAGAAACCAATAAATCCACCACTAATTTTTCAAAAAAGTCCGGTGATTGATTCATTATTTCTGTTAATAAATCATCAGCCAAAGTGTTTGATATGGTTTTATATGCTCTATCCAGTAAATCTTGTGGTGACTCATCACCACCGATATCAAAAATATCATTGTCAAGAAGTGTATTATCCGAAGTACTATTTATAAAATCTTGAAAACCTTCAAACTTTTTAAGATAATTTTGATCCACAACCTCTGGATTCTCAGTCAGTACTTTATGTCCAAGTTTAGTAATTCTAAAACTGGCTCTTACAGGTGACTCAATCACTTTAGCTTTTTTCAGATAAGTCAGTGCCCAGCCAATTCTGTTTTTATAAACCAATTGTTTACCACTTGGCAGCCACTCTTCAAGCTCTTCCACAGTTAATTGAAACTGCATTGCTAAAACCTTATACATATCCACACGCTTGTGAACTTGATTATCTTTCAATAATTCCAATACAGGTTTCATAAATTCATGATATTTTGGTATTGCCACAGAACTTTTCCTCCTAACCTTTTTTCTTTTTTTAAAAACGATTTCAACAGATTTATTTACTTATAATCGTCTTATATCATTGACTCACTGAAGTTCATATATTTCAGTTTAGTAATCCAGTAACTGCTTAATCAACGCCTCTTCTAGTCCTTTTCCCTTGCAAAAGTCATATAGAGCATTCTTAGCAAGCATGTTGGGACTGTTCCTGCCATTTTCCCACCGATTCACCGTGGCAAAACTGACGTGAAGCTCTCTTGCCAGTTGTTCCTGACTCATATTCAGTTTTGTTCTAATCTCTTTTACTGTTTGGGCAAAATCCATTCCATACACCTCAATTACAATAGTAATGACTTTTGAAAATCTTTACCGTTGCATCATTTCTTGACTCAGTGTTCTTGCCGATCCAATTTGATTTTCGAACATCAAGTCCCACACATCAAGACATTTTGCAGATATTTCTTTGTGTTCATATTGTTGGTTACTAGATACCTCATCATATAAACCTATTATCAATTTTGAAACTGAATCATCAATTCCCCATGATCTTTCTTCTGAACTAATATTTCCTGTAATTAAACTCTGACTCATCGCGAATATAATGTTTTTAAATGCTATTAGAGATCGAGATTCTTCTTCAAGGTAATGAATAAAGGCATGAACTGTTCTGCGACTTAGTTTTGAGTTCATTACTTGTAGTAAAAATTCTTCGTCCCTCTCTAGGTTAATCAAGTCATCATAAAACAATCTAGAAATTGGCATTTCTAAGTCTAGTTCACTATTTCGAAATCTATAAATAATATTTTTTGCCAATTCATTGTATTCATCTTTATTAAAATACAACATTACCATCATCAATATTTCTTCTGCTTGCTTCATACTCATCGTATCTACATCAGTCATCTCAGCTACAAATTCACTTTTTAGAATATACATTTCTGCCAAACAATGTGCTCCCATTTTTACTAAATCTTCATCATCAGATTTATAGCATTTTTCTATAACTCTAATAATGCGATCCCTGTATTTTGAGTATAATAAGAAAAACATGTTCTTCATGCCATGGAAACCAGCAAATCTATAATCATCTTCAATAAGTTTAAGAATTTTGTCAGCTGCCCAATCTCTTTCGATATTATAAACTGGCCAGAGAATAAACATTGAAGAAAGTCTTACAGCCGGATTATCATCATTAATTATGTGCTCTATGGTATCTTTAAATTGATGAAAACAACTTGAATTCTCCCATAATAAAGCTCCTATCGCTTCTGCTGCTTGCCCTCTTACGCAGTTAATTGCATTACTAAAAAGCATATTGAAGCTTTTCATTTCTTTATCATTTGTATTTGTTACATTTGTACTTCCAACTTCAGGATTTTGATGATTTACTGCAATATCTAGAAGTAAATCTATGATTTCTTGAGACCAAAATGTATGCCTTTTCTTTTCTATAATCGTACAAATTGAGCCAGCTCTATAAGAATCATAATTACAACGATACCTCAATATTGCCTTTTCAATTAAAACTTGGTCAACATTCATCAATGAGTTACTATGAGCAATTCCACTAAATAACGCGTCAATAAAAATATCATCAATACTTTTTTCCATTGAAAGCACTAGTTTTAGCATATTCTCAGGATTTTCTGTAACTGCAGAATTGAAACTCCTTGAAAACTCTTCACGAGAACTTTCAATAATTCCACCAGGAACATTCTTCCAACTTGACTCATTTTTATTTTTCAGCCTTTTACTTAGAAGTATTCCTTTCCAATTATTATCAGACAATTTCTTACCAGACACTGGAGAACTAACCCAACCACCGCCTCCAGAAGAATAATGATACATTCTTGATCCATTCGTAAATTTACGTTCTAAAACCTGCAGTAATTGTTTAGCCTGATTACTTAATCTGTCAATTGGCAGAACTTTAAATAGTTCATATTGTAAATCACCCCAAAAACTCCAATAAGCAGTATATTTATTGTTTTGCTTATTATATTCCATTCTTCTCTTATAAATATCTTTTGCTCTTGGAGATACATAATGAATAATCAAACTTTCAAGTTTTAAAAAAGATTCGTTTGTACAAAAATCTCCATGTTTTTTAATCACTTGTTTAACTAAATTTAATTCGTCGCCGTTACCACTGGTTTTATCGAATATAATTTTATTAAAATCATCAGATATAAAAGAAATTATACGATCACTATAGGACGTCGGTAACTTTACAAATACATCTAATAAAATCTCGTTCAAAAGGTCATTATTATTTCCCTCTAAACTTCTGAATAAATCCCAAATCAATTCAGTATTCGATGAAATTACTGCTGCACTAGCCTTTTTAATTATATTAATACAGACCCTTTCAATACTATTTTTGTAATACCTCCCTGACCAATCACTAAATGAATGAACTTCTTCTGAAGTTACCGGCAGATATGGTAGTAGTAATTTGAGAACCTGTTCACCATTTTGAATTAGGAATTCAGTATCATCATGTAAAAACTCATTTTCATATCTATGAATCATTTTCTCTCTATTTTTTATCTTATTCTCTAATAAAAATGCAAAATATCTAATCGTTCTCAGCTCACAGTTTTTTAACATGGATTTAAAATCAATATAGTTATCCGCATACTTAGGATATTTGTGATAAAACTGCATCCTTAGTTCAAACATTTCATCACTGTCTTCATTAATATCGCGATAAAAACACTGTGCAAATCTATTAGCATCTTCTTCATTATTAAACGCATATTTTTTTATAAATTCTACATCTTTCGAGTCATAATTAGGCCGAACACTCGTTAATAAATTTAACACAATATCCTTTTTTTCAGCATCATTAAACCATCTGTCTAATACGCCTGCATCCCTCACTACTCTATAGAAATCAACTCTTGAATATATAACGTTATTGAGAAGGTGACTACTCCAAATTCTGTTTTCGCAGTTTTCGATTATAAAGCTATAAATATTGGAATCTATTGATTCAATTTGATTTAACACCTCAAAAAAAACAAATTTATTACTAAAACGTATAGTTTTGCTTTCAAGAAGTAGAAGACCTGCATTAAGAAAATCCTGACTTTCATTTTCACTTAAATTTTGCATAAACATTTGAAGTTGATATCTTTTCCCCGGTGTTTGCTTTTCTCTACTTCCTATTATATCTACAATGCTTTGACCTGAATAATATTGTAGAAGCATTTTATCAGCTAACAAGCAATCCAACACCGATTGATGTGCAAATGAAACTTTATTATTCTGTATGATTAAAAATCCATTCGATGATAAATATTCAAGATCAGAAATATTTGAAGAGACAATATTAACTGGAATACATATCCTACCTAATTTATCAAACTGATCTACAAGATTTTCCTTTGTTTTAGTTAATTCACTTTCACTATAACCTAAATTAAAGTACTTCTTTGATAGTTGCTCCCACCATCTGTGTACCAAATGATTTGTTGTTGAACATTCATTATACTCATTTTTTTGATCTAAATGTTGCCAAATATAAAGGTTACTAGGGCTTTTTAACAGTTCTATTAGCTTACAAGTTAATCCTAAATATTTATCACCTACGACATCTTTAACTTGCTCATCATTTAATTCACCAATATAGACCTTTTGCCATTCTAGTTCATTCTGTCCGCTTTTACTGAACTTAAAAATCCCTTTTATGTTATTATCGTTCTCTAAATCATATGTTCTGGAAACAAAAACCACAGAAATATTATGTTTTCTCTCAAGATTCAGTATTTTCACTTGTTCAATGATTTGAGAGCAAACAAGTAAGGCGTCTCGTGAATGAGCTTGCGTCCACCGCAATGCATCAAGCTGATCAAGAATAACTACAGCCTTTTCATTTTTTGCTATACTATGGATACAGTGAACAATAGAGGCTGGTAATCCTAAATCCATGCCCCATTTCTCTGCTGTACCTGAAGGGATGCGTTTATCAAGTTTAATTGCTAGATAACGAACACCTTCCTTTTCACAATAACTTATAATATTTTCTGTACAACCGCTCTTTCCTCTACCAGCTTTTCCATGAATAATCAAAGATTTACCCATTTTTATAGCTTCCCTACATTCCTCAAATTCTTCACGAATTATCATTCCAAAATTTAAAGGTTGAAAAAGCATCTGGTATTCTCTATTCAAGTCCAATATTCGTGGAACAATTTTATTGTCCAGTGCAAGGTTTTTTAATTTAATTTTATTATCATTAAGGAATTGATATAATATCGAAAGATTAATATTCTTACCGAGTATTTCGCCATCAATAATCCAAGAAACTAATGAGTCATATACCTCCTTAGGATTTCCTAAAAACAAATAATCAATCTTCGATAAAATTGTCTCCTTAAGCTCATAATCTGAAAACTGACGATATCTGATTCTATTTAAATAGCCAATTAAACGTACTAAATCATGATCTGATTCATGATTAATTTCCATTACTCTGCAGATGTTTTTAGTAAATGAGACAAATTCTTGGCTCGCTGGTTTGATTTGATACTCATAAAAATCGCATCCGCTATTATTAGATTTAATTGCCCTATCAATTAAATCTTCAAGGAATGTAAACGCTAGTGGTGATGCTAATGAAACGTTAGTGGATGGATCTCGATCTAATTGTAACTTCCAATTAGAGAAAATGTTTTTTGCATTAGCAGTTCCAAAATCCCAAAATTCCTTACTCCCATTTCTTCCTTTACATTGCATACCTTCTTTGGTTCCATCTTTATGTCCAATCCACAGATCAACACCTTGCTCATCCTTACCAATTTTGGTTCAAGAATAACATAATCAATTTTTTCTTCCAACAACTTTAACATATGGTAAACAACAACTCTTATTTCAAACCTGTTTCCACTTTTATCCGCTCTTCCACTTTTTTCATATGGCATCATTTCACCTCCAGCTCGTTACTTTATATTATAACAAATGTTATAATATATTCATACGATAATTTGAAATTTATTCCAAAGAAAAATCCACCGATATTACAGCAGTGGATTCCCGTTTATTATTCAATTTCTTATATCCCTACATTTAAATCCTAAATCCCAACCTAACAACAATCTCCTCTTTCAAATGTTTATTACGATAATTTGCTATATCAGATGAAAACATGAAAAGCTTTGTATTCAGCGGTAACTGAGCGATTATTACTTCTCTATTTTTGATAGTGCTACTATAGTCTCCACATGCATGGTATGCGGGAACATATCTACAGGTTGTACTTTTTCTAACGTGTAGCCATTTTGAGTTAAGATGCGAATATCCCTTGCCAAAGTAGAAGGCTTACAAGATATATAAATCAGTTTATCTGGTTTTACATCTATGATTTTATCTATAAGCTTCGTATCCAGTCCCTTTCTAGGTGGATCCACTACTATGACATCCGGAATTATTCTCATGCCGAGCAATTGATCAATCTCTTTCTCAGCTTTACCTGAAATATACTCTACATTATCAATGTCATTAAGTTTTGTGTTTTCAACGGCATCATCAATGGCAGATCCAACACTCTCTATTCCATAAACCTTTTTAGCATTTTTTGCTAAAAATTGAGTAATGGTACCTATTCCGCAATAAAGGTCGAATACGATTTCATCTCCCTTTAATTCTGCATAATCAAGGGCGGTTTGGTAAAGTTTTTCAGTTTGAATATTATTGACCTGAAAAAACGAGTTGGGTGATATCTTAAAAGAATATTCATTAATGGTATCGATGATTTCATCTTTACCATAGATAAGCTTATTATTATATCCCATGATTCTATTACCCTTATCTTTATTAATACTTTGATATACGGAAATAATTTGAGGAAATTTCTCAATAAGATAATCCACTAACATATCCAAACCTTTAAAGCTCTTGCCATTTGTAGCAAATATAATCATCAAATTATTATGTGATTTTGATTCTCTGATTACTATGTGTCTTAATAATCCTTTATGAATTTTTTCATCATAAGTAGAAATATTCAGTTCTAAAATCTTTTTTTGGATTTCATTCATTATTTCATTCATTATTTGTCCCTGAATGACACACTCGTCTATACTTACAAGATCATGAGACCTTTTTTTATAAAACCCTATTTTTTTGTTCTTATCGAGCGGCAAACTCGATTTGTTTCTGTAATGAAAAGGATTTTCCATACCTAGAGTATCGAACAAAACAAAATCCTTTTGATTACCTATTCTCTCTAAAGCATCCTTCACAACTTGTTTTTTAATCTTCAGCTGCTCGTCGTATTTGATGTTTTGAATCTGGCATCCACCACAGTCGTTAAAATGCTTACACAAAGGATTCGTTCTTACATCGGATTCTTTTATGATATTTACAATTTCACCTATGGCATAATTTTTTTTGAGCTCTACGATTTTCGCTTCAACGACATCGCCGGGAACTGCTCCATCGATAAATACAGCTAAATCATCTATTTTACCGATACCTTCGCCCTTGTCTGTCAAATCGATTATCTTTATTTCATATTGTTTATCTTTCATAATACACCTGCTTATTTATTTATTTTTTTACTATGTTATAATATATTTAGCTAAAACTAGGAGGTCACGTTATGTCAAAAGGCTTAATAACAATTTTACTTGTCATCATAATCGCCTATTCACTATCATTTATACCACTAAATAATGAACTCATCGATTTTGATTTTATCGATAAACTGATCAACAAAGAAAATAAACCTATCGATGAAGAATCAATCGAAGAAAAAGTATATATATATGATTTCTATCTAGAAGAAAATATTGAAACTTTTGAAAATCCAAATTTTATTACCCTTATTATGGAAACTGATGATATGGAATATGCATTGAATAGAAATCTACAATTCAACCTTTATCAAGATAATATATTGATTGATACTTTTAAGCAAGATAATATCCTTGTAGAAGTCATTGATAATACAAATTATGAAAAAAATCAAAAGAAATTCACTATCGATATTTCACTAGGCAACCTTGAAATTGCTTCAGGTAAGTATCAACTTGAAATTTCATCTGTTGATTCAAATCTTATAGATAAAGAGATACTTTTATCATTGGATTACTTAGAAGAATATAATTATGTAGGTTCAACTAATAATGTTGCATCCAGCAAGCAATATTTAGAACTTTACTTCGCTGATCAAGATTATCTTTATCTAGTCCCCGTTAGCCGATTAGTTGATTTATCTGATAAATTAATCCGCAAAACAATCAATAATCAGTTTGAAGGCCCAACTAAATCTTCAGGATTAATGCAAAATCCTATAGGCCCATGGTCATATAAAGCTGCGCTTCACGGCACAACTCTTGATATATATTATCATTCAGCTGATATTAAGCCATACGGAATCGGATCTTCTGCTGCAATGTTCGCTGTCGATTCCATAGTGAACTCTCTGACATCGATTTCTTATATAAACGACATTCAATTTTATATAGATGAC
>JAYENG010000191.1:0-1690 GCA_034721975.1 Bacillota bacterium | reverse complement strand
TGATTGTTTTATCTTCATAGACAAAATCATTGTTTTCAATAATTTCTCTAATCTCATTTAATTTTCCAAAAGCTTTTTCATTTGGAATGTTTTTAAGAAATATTATAAACTCTTCCCCACCATAACGCGCTACCCAATCGGATTCAAGTCTAATATTTTCATTTATAATCCTAACAAGCTCTTTTAAAATAAAATCACCCGCATCGTGACCGTATGTATCATTTACATTCTTAAAAAAATCGATATCCGCCATGGCTATTACGATATTTTCTTTATATGTATCATAAAATATCATCTCGAAAGGTAATCTCTCATTAATAAACCTTCTATTATAAGAACCCGTCAATTCATCTGTGACTATCTCAAGATTTTTTTCCATAAGTGCTTTTTTAATCTCGAAATAATCCTTGCCTTTCAATTCATTCAATAATTCTTTTTTAGTTATTTCACTGATAACTTCAAGAATATATTTTTTCCCGCTGTATACAACATAAATAGAAGTAACAATGTATACATCCTTACCGTTGTATTCGGTTTTCATATAAACTTTTTTTTCGTTCATCACCCTAGATGAAATACAATTCTCACACGGCTTATTGTCTCCCCAAAAGTCGAAACAATATTTCATGTCATCTAATCCCTTAAGCTTCTTATCATAACCATTAATAAATTTTGTATCGTATACAATTTTAGTGACAGGATCTACAATTCTTATTATGTCATAAAGTTCTTCAAGTAATCTGTTTTCTTCTAAGACAGTATCTACTTTCAACAAAAATTCCCCCTTTAGTAATTATTATTAGGTAGTTGCAGAACTCTGAAAGCATTGCAACTACTGTGTTTAAATCTATGGAAACAGCATATCTCCCCCCATTTCGGGTATAAATATAGAAACAACCTGTTAGTAAATTTCTATATTATACACAGGTAAGAAAGGAAGGAAGATTATGCCGATTTCACCTTTTAATCAAATATCTTTTTATGATATTTCATCAGAATTCGATTCTTTAACAAATTCTGATGACGACAATCTTATTTCTCTTTTAAATGAATATATTAATATTCAAGATTTTATACCTTTTTCTTTTTATCAATCTTATTATTCTTCGTTTGGCAGAGATAGAAAATTTTCACTTGAATCCATGCTTAATGCATATATCCTAAAGAATATTTTAAATTTGCCAACTACCAATGTACTTATCTTATTACTGCGAAACTCTAAAGATTTTAGACGGTTTTGCGGGTTTTCTTCAGTTCCGAACAAATCTCAGTTCTCCAGATTCAAATCTACTTTCAATAGTGAACTGATGGATTTTTTCTACTCTCTAGTTGATAAGACTGAAGAATTCACTCATGAAGTCAATCCATTTCTTGCTTCCATTCTAATCACCGATACTACAGGATTTGAATCTTACGTTACAGAAAACAACCCTAAATTCTATCAATCCACCCTTAGAAGAGTTAAAACCTATGCTAAAGCTACTAATAAACCTAAATCATTCGATCCCGAAAAATATGCTCAATCCCTTGTTCTTCTAATCCAGATGCCAAGCTTACATATTTAAATGGTCATTTTGGATATTACATCAAAAGAATTCTTTCAACCAATGGATTCGGTCTTATCAGGGATATAAACTTTTATAATCCTGATAATGAACTTGATATCGATATGCATCCTTCGGATATTAAA
>JAYENG010000190.1:0-9444 GCA_034721975.1 Bacillota bacterium | reverse complement strand
GTCGGTTGTAGCTAAACCCTTCATATCATCTGATCCAATTGCTTTTTTGAGCTCGTCTTCGAAGACAACTCTTTTCGCCTTATAATCTTTAGTGTTCACGTTAGCGATATTGTTTGTAATCGTCTGCTGCCTAAGTGAAGACGCATCCAAGGCTTTTTTCAACACTTCTAAATTTTTATCAGCAAAATGATTTACATTAATACCCATTAAATCACTCCCATTGCTCTTAATATATTAATAATAATACTATTCGGGTCCACTATTCAAGTGTTGTTTTTTTAACAATTGTTATTATCACACACTTGAATCCCAAAAAAGACTGAAATTCCAGCCTTTTACGTGCGTTCGAAAAAAAATAAAATAATTTTATTTTGATACCTTATCGATGAATACCGAATCATAACTTCTGTTTTTATAACCATGCACTGCATTAACACCCTTTGCAGTCTCTTTGATTTTTCCCTTTGCTTTGGCAAGGTCTTTTCTTATAATTGTTTTTTCTTTAGCCTTATATTCTAGAGCAATTTTAATGACATCACGCAATTTCTCTATCGTTTCTATAAGTTCTACTTGAAGATCAGTATTTATTTCATCAGGTAAATGTACGATATCAAATCGCTTCATATTATAGTGCTCAATACATTTTTTCTCGATATCAATCCTTTGCTCATCCAATGCATTTATCTTATCAATTATTTTTTGACTTCTATGAAGCCCTTCAATGATGCTTTCGGCGTTCCCGTCATTTTCATGAACAAATTTCGTTATCTGCTCAATTTCGTAATATTTTTTAATTTGATTTTTATAATTTTGGATTAATTCACTAATCAATTTCATATATATCACTCACATTCTAGTTGATAGAATTCCATGCTTCTTTCAATTCATCAAGCATTTCTCTCACAAATATTATTTTCGTAACGTCATTGTTGATATTCGCCTGTACCAATTCACTATTCATATACGAATACAACATCTCTAATTTTTCTGCAATCTCTCCAGCATCGTGATTAAGTGTTACTTGTAATTCAGTAATTATATCCTGCGCTTTTTTCAAATTCTCATTTCTTCTCTCGATGTTGTTTTCGTTGATGGCCATTTCTGCTAGTCTACAGAATTTGATAGCTCCCTCATACAACATTATCAATAACTTTTTAGGTGGAGCCGTCTTGACGCTGTTTGTTTCATATGTTTTATAAGCATTTGCTGCATACATCCAAATCTATCCTTTCGTATCTAGAATTATTCCTGATTTCATATCAAGTTCTTCTAGCAAGTGCATGAATTTTTCTTCATCCAGCGTAGCTAACAACAACTTCGAGCTAGATTCATAAACCAATATTTCAATTCTTTTTCCAAGAACTTCTTCGTTTAGAACTAAGAAGATATCAATTTCATTTTCTTTAAATACCCTGTTGGCATAGTTTAACTTACGCCTTATATCATCAACGCTTCTTCGTCCTTCATCTCGATGCTTTCCATCCTTGTCTGCAAAGACTTCCGACTCTTTTTTATGAACGTTATTTTTTAAAGTCTTTTCAACCACTATTTGCATGATTCTAGGATCGATTTTATTTACGTTTATCATTATTCATCACTTCTTATTATTCTTGGCTAGATCCCGATAAGCCTGCAAGTTGCGATGAAAGCCACGATGTCTGCGCTTCGGCCTGTTGCAGTGCAACGTCTAGTCTTGTGAACATCCTGATGTAATACTGCTCTCTAAGTTCCATTCGATTATTGAAGCTTTCAACCTGTTTTTCTATGTCTTTAAGACTTCTTTCAAGTCCATCTTCTTTGATATCGACAATTCCTGTTCCTGTTGCAAGCAAACTGTTTAGATAAGTTTCCATTTTGGCTTCAAAACCGATGTTGTTGTCCTCTGCATCCGTATCGTAAAAGAAATTCTTTACATTCTCTGGATCAGAAGTAAGTTCTGAAACAAATTTACTGGAATCGAATGTAAGTTGACCGAATTTGTCTATGGTTTTTATTCCCAATTGAGACAAATCGCCTATACTTGAATCGAGTCCCGAAATACTTCCGCCTATATTGGTTCTAAGGCTGCTTATCATCCTTTGCAGTGTAGGATCGCTCGCAAGTGTCCCCGCTCCACTGACTGCAGCATCTAAATCTCCAACGCTGTTTGCATCCTGTAAAAATGAAAGCGTCGAATTGTACTGATCTACAAAGGCCTGTACCTTTTCGACTGCACCGCTTGTATTAGCTCCAACTGTGATTGTTTCATATTCGTCAACAGCCGTTTCTTTACTGAGCGTTAAAGAAAGTCCTTCGACCGCATCGGTGATTACATTAGTGCTCCTTACAATATCTATGCCATTGACACTAAACTGAGCATTGTCGCCTGTAACAGTATTGCTTGCAGCACCTAATCCCAGATTATTTAGAGTTAATCCATCTGTATCTGTCAATGTAATATTCCTTGTGCCTGTCTCTTGATCTTGCATGACGATTCTACCGTCGATAATTGTAGCTCCTATTCCTATTGTCTCTGATGAATCGTTTATTTTATCGACAATACTCGCTAAGCTATCTGTAGCTTCAATTGTTATTTCAGCGCTTACAGCATCATCATTTTCAATAGTGAAACTTCCCGTCAACCCAAGTTCAGTACTGTTGTCTTGCCCTTCAGCCAACACGTTGGCTCCGATCACCCTTGTGCTGCTTGCCAGTGTCGTAACAGAAATTTGATAGCTTCCATTTAACGCATCGCTTTCTGCACTGCCGCTCACCACACTGCTATCTGAACTAGTAGCTGTTTTAGACATATAAGTAGCAGTATACTTAAGATCCTTTAGTTTAGTCATCAAAGAATCCAATCTAGTATTAACGTCTTTCCAGGCATTTTGCTGCGATTCATATTTAGTTTTCTTTTCACTCATCTGCACTAAAGGCATTTTTTCAACCGCCATAAGCTGATCGACTGTAGATTGATCAATCCCTGAGTACGAACCTAAAAAGTTAATACCTGCCATAACTTCATCTCCTATGCTTGTTCATCAACGATAATACCTGCTATTTCCCATAAACCAGCTATCATATCCAATATTTTTTCCGGTGGAAATTCTTTCATAATCTCACCTGTATCGGTATTTACCAGTTTACTCATTATTGTACCTGTTTTTTTATGCACACTAAGTTCATAATGAGAATCCTTACCAAACAGCACTTCATTTGAAACATCTAAAAGTTCTTTAAATCTTTCAACATCTTCCTCTGTTTCAATGATATAGCTGCTTTCTTTAACTTCTGTTTTCTTTATATCTATATCTTTTCTATCTTTTACTTTTTCAACAAATTCCTTCGTCAAAATAGGTTTATTCATTTTTGTCATTACCTTTGATGCATCGCTTACTCCGTTCATGATACACCTCCATAATCAAACTCTATGTATTTGAAAAAAGCCAGCCAAAAGGCCGGCCCTTTAATAATTCATTATTATCTCAATAATTGTAGTACTGTTTGAGGTTGTTGATTAGCTTGAGCCAGCATTGATGTTGCAGCTTGACCTAAGATATTGTTCTTAGTGAACTCCATCATTTCCTTAGCCATGTCAACGTCTCTGATTCTTGATTCTGCAGCAGTCAAGTTCTCAGCTGAAGTTGTCAAGTTGTTGATAGTGTGCTCTAGTCTGTTCTGCTTAGCACCTAAAGAAGATCTTTCACTTGAAACAGACTTAATAGCAGCGTCAATAACTTCTAAATTATCAGCAAAATCTTCTGTAGACACATTAACAGCACTAATGTCAGCAACATTTACATTTGCAGCCGCGCTTCCTAATGAAGTTTTACCCATATCGCCAATGCTGAGATTCATAACCGTATTCGCATTAGCACCTATTTGTAATTTTGCAGCAGTTCCTGCAGTAGCAACTGTCTCACCGCTTAATGTTGCTCCACCGATATCAGCAGTTAAATCAGTATCAGAACCAAATGTAATTGAAAATCCTAGAGCATCAAAATTAAGAGTCGTTCCAGCATCAACAACACTTTGAGCAGCAGTAGTATCTGCTAATGTCAATGTCTGACTTACTCCACTATTAGTTCCAGCTACTGTTAAAGTATCGGCAACACCTGCTCCACCTTCAGCAAGTGTGAATGTCAATGTCTCACCTGATGCAACTCCAGAAACATCTAATGACACACCAGCAGATGTAAATTCAGCAACTGTTGTAGTACCATCAGCAGCAGACACTCCTAAACTTCCAGTCAATAATGCTTTTCCGTTAAATTCAGTTTTAGTTGATACCGTGTCAATCTCACTAACCAATTCACTAATTTCTTTTTGCATTTCAGCAATGTCATCAGCAGTGTTAGTATCATTGTTTGCTTGAACTGTTAATTCTCTCATTCTCTGTAGCATTGAGTGTGTTTCATTTAAAGCACCCTCTGCAGTTTGAATAAGTGAAATACCATCTTGAGCATTTCTTGATGCTTGATTAAGTCCACTTATTTGACCACGCATTTTTTCAGAAATAGCTAGACCAGCTGCATCGTCGCCAGCTCTGTTGATTCTTAAACCTGAAGATAATTTCTCTAAAGATTTACCTTGTGCATTATTTGCCTGTGTCAATCTTGAATAAGTGTTAAGTGCCGCGATATTGTGATTAATAATCATTTAAAATTCCTCCTTGAATTTTTTTAATTTGGCATCCTTGCCATATTTTTTGGGTGTTCTGTCTCGGCCGAGAACTGCACCTAATAAAGTTATCGGAGCAAATATAAATTTATTTATGTTTTTTGTTAAAAAAAAGAAAAAAATCCATAGTTTTTTGGATTTATCTTGTTTTCTCCCTCATGCAACGAATCAACATTAAAAAACATGGATATTTATATTATATTTAACACGTAGAATATAGAATTTTTCTAAAATTGCTGCTAAAATATCTCTGGAGGTGATTAACTGATGATTGAAATGATAGTGAAATATATGAAATTAGATGATGAAAATAGAATAGTAGTAGGAGTGCAAGATACATTCCAATCGTATCTTGCTGATAAAGAGAACATCAAGCAACTTCGTTCAATGATATCTGGTATTTTAAGTGAAGATATGTCGCTATTTGAAT
Organism: Bacillota bacterium; assembly: GCA_034721975.1. Lineage (GTDB taxonomy): Bacteria > Bacillota > Clostridia > Peptostreptococcales > Acidaminobacteraceae > DAOURC01. The sequence goes on along the minus strand of JAYENG010000190.1, from coordinate 4,355 downwards.
CTTCTTCAAAGACAGTCAGGTTGACAGTAACTTCTGGAAAAGAAGAAGAGATAATGGAAAAACTCAAGGTCGAACTTGTCAACGCCATGTCGATGGCTATGGACTTTATGAAAAATTCACAAGAAGCGCAATAATCAAGCAACTGAAAAATAGGATAATAAGTCTTATTTTGCTTAATTGAAACCTGCAAAACTAGTTTTGCCATTGCAATTAGATGGTTTCAAGCTAGTTTTCTTAGTTTTAACTTAGTTAGTTAACAATCAGGTTCATCCTACTGGATTCAAAAAACACGCGCAGTGGTGCCACTTTAAATAGTAGGTGACTTAGATATATCGATGTAGAAACTTAACCGATTATGTCCACGTCTGGCGCTGTTTTGAATCATACATTATTAATTAGGGTAAGAATTGCTACGTGGTCTTAGCGACGAAATCCACGACGGAGCTGAAGCTTCTGTTAGGTCAAGAAAATTTCGGCAAGACCATAAAAAATCAATCCCATTATCACCTGAGGTTGATTAATTAACTTAAATTTCATTTTTCAAAATCTCTTTTGATTTTCAAAACTTTCTCCATCGCCAATCCTGTAATATCACAAATGACTTCATTTACTTTCTTTATAATTTCAGTATTTCTTCCTTCGAAAGCCCTGTGATCTTTACAAGTAAATCTATATCCAAACCTTCTTTCAATGCATTTTTTGCAACATCAATAATTCCTTCAGATTTACCTTTTTCAAACCCTTTGATTATTGCAAAGCTGACCGCACCATTATACTTGAGTCTCGCTTCAACTAACGCATCATAACGCGTTTTTGCTTCAGGATCATCTTTAATATTCTTCTCTTCTTCAGATTCAGGCTCATACAGCTTCGCATACAGTTTATTATATATCTCTTCGTTCATATTCCCTCCCGATTCATCGATAAAAGCGTAGAAGAAAATTTCTAAGCTCCTATAATTTTTTCAATTGTTCTGCATCTCCATTAATCGCACTGATATTTTCAATATCTTTCCCTCTTCAATGGCAAGAATTCTTATTGCAATATTATTTCGAGAACAATACCTTCGTTTTATTCCAAACAGTAATAATAAACTTGCTAATACCGATTTTTCTACCTATGCATTCTGCTATGATCATCAAAATTTTTATGCATACTATGTAAATAGAAACTGTTATTAATACATTGAATACAAACCGAATATAGTCCATACTATCATCCCCTAATTCATTTAATGAAGTACAATCAAATTATACATTATTTTATTAATAAGAACTGCTGCTTTTTTACCTTTTTATTTGCTACTTGCTTGAAAGTCCTTTCTTTTATCTTGAATTTGATTTATATGTCCGATTAAATCATACTATTCTGAATTTTTCTGCTATATAAATCAAATTGTTCTATAATTAAAACAATCGGAGGTGCAAATATGAAACGTAAAATTGAAAATGACTTTTAGAATGGAAAAACAAATCATCTGATAGAATGCCACTAATCATCAATGGCGCAAGACAAGTTGGCAAAACTTATAGTATATGTCTATTTAGTGAAGAACATTATAATAATGTTGTGTATGTCAATCTCGAAATCAATACTGCTGTTTCATCATATTTTGCTGAAAATATTTCCTCGGAGAAAATCATCACATATTTAGAATCAACTGTGAACGAGGAAATTAAACCTGGTGAAACATTGATTATACTTGATGAAATTCAATCTTGTGAAAGAGCCCTGACTGCACTTAAATATTTTCATGAAGAAGCGCCCGATTATCACATCATAGCTGTCGTTAGTTTATTAGGAGTGGCAATCAATCGAAATAATTATTCCTTTCCTGTAGGAAAAATTGAAACAATGACACTTTATCCTCTTGATTTCAAAGAGTTTTTATGGGCTATGCAGCAAAAAAACTTTGTGATGAAATCCATATCTGTTATAACAATATGCAACCTATTGTGGATGGATTGCATAAAAAAGCAATTGAATTTTACCGCAAGCATTTGATTATCGGCGGCATGCCTGCTTCCATAAATGCATTTATGAAAAATAATAAACTTATCGATGTACCAAATATACAAAATGAAATTCTAAACAACTATATAGCAGACATGGCGAAATATGCCAATCCTTCTGAAAGTGTTAAAATCAGAGCTTGTTACAATTCTATTCCTGCACAGCTAGGTAAGGAAAATAAAAAATTTCAATATAAGATTGTCCAAAAGGGTGGAACTTCTTCTACCTTTGGTGTTTCTATTGAATGGCTCACATTTGCCGGAGTTGTATTGAAATGTCAAAAAACAGAACAAGGCTTTGATCCAATTGCTGTTTATTCAGACTTATCGTCTTTTAAACTATATATGGTAGATATTGGTTTGCTAGTCATAAAATCCGGCTTATCCCACCAAACAATTTTATCTGGTGGAGATAGTAATTTTATGGGAGCTGTTACTGAAAACTATGTTGCTGAGCAACTTGTTTCAAAAGGTGACACCCTGTATTATTGGCAAAGTAATTATAGTGCTGAACTTGATTTTGTGCTTCAAAGAGAAAGTATCATCTATGCCATTGAAGTTAAAAAAGGTGAACATACAAAATCAAAGAGTCTAAATGTGTTTACAAGCAAATACAAATCTACAAAAGACATAAGATTTTCACTCGAAAATTTTGGAGAAACAGATAAAGTGAAATCCATTCCATTATATGCGATTTTTTGTCTTTGATTTTTCAAGTTTAACATTTTCAAAAAAACCAGCAATACTATTAAAATACCTTTGAATTTCAGACTAAGCATTTATTTGATTTGGTTAGCGAATAAAAAACAAATACTTTCCATATAAAAAAATCAACCCCGATTAAAATCTGGGTTGTTATAACTATAAGCTGTTTTTTATCTCTTTTATTTCTTCTTTGCTCAATTCAGTGATAGCGGCGATTGTTTCAATATCAATGCCTCTTCTAAGTGCATTGATAGCAATTATCACTTTCTCTTTTTCTATTCCCTTTTCTATTCCCTTTTCTATTCCTTCTTCTATTCCTTTATCCCTTGCATAGCTTATAGAACTATTATATTCTATTCTCGATTCTTCCCTTGCTTCATAAAGCGCCCTTGCCTTTGGATCTTGGCTTAAATACTCCAATTTCTTTTCAGCCTTTTTAATTTTCTTGTCCATACCAGTTATCTCCCTTAATTCCTTATCGGATATCGCCCTATCAAAAAACTTCAGCCATCTCTGAAGAGAATCATGCCCTAAATCCATTCTAAGAAGTTTCTTGAATTTAGGCATTTCTATGAAATGTATCTCCACTAAATCAGTCAATAAAAAGTCTTTTCTATTATCTTCCCACAGATGATATTTCGAATGAAACTCATCTATGTCGAGATAACTGAAATCCAAGATATTGATGGTTATCACCTTTTGAAGATCTCTGTAATTTTCACCCATTTTTATGCTGCCTACATACATCTTTCCCCAATAAAAGAGTGTTCTCTTCTCGAAATCCTTTTGATTTTGAAGCTGCACCTCAATGTTTATTTATGACTTAACAGAAATCTTCGATTTCGTCGTAAGTCAAACGCAACGCATTATGACCTAGCTGGAATTTTTAATTCCATAGCAGGTCAAAGACAATGAGATAGAAATCTTTGATTTCGTTATCGAAACTGTAGACAAGAATCTTTGATTCTGTTGTCGAGACTGCATAATATACCGCATTTTGTTTTCGCTTTTATATCGAGTCTCCCTGTCTTGTCATCTACTCTTTCTTTTGTAAGCTCTAGATCATCAATGATTTCAAGATCTGTAAGCCTATCTCTGTCTGATGGATCTAAAATCGCATTGAGCAGACTTATAAGCAGGTCCTTGTTTTCCTTCTCTCCAAATATCTTTTTGAATACAAAATCATTCAGCGGATTGAATCTCTCCATAACATACCTTCTTTCTTATTTTACCCCAAATAAAAAGTTTTAACTACTGTATAAGTATAACTTTCAAAGGTAATAAATGGTATGTTGTGGAATAATTATTCCAATCTGCGACTTGTCTTTTTGAATTTCAAACTGAGCATTTATTTGATTTAGTTAGCGAATAAAAAACAAATACTTTCATATAAAAAAATCAACCCCGATGAAAATCTGGGTTGTTATAACTATAAGCTGTTTTTTATCTCTTTTATTTTTTCTTTGCTCAATTCAGTGATAGCGGCGATTGTTTCAATATCAACACCTCTTCTAAGTGCATTGATAGCAATTATCACTTTCTCTTTTTCTATTCCCTTTTCTATTCCCTTTTCTATTCCTTCTTCTATTCCTTCTTCTATTCCTTTATCCCTTGCATAGCTTATAGAACTATTATATT
>JAYENG010000189.1:0-1704 GCA_034721975.1 Bacillota bacterium | reverse complement strand
CATTATTTTATTTGTAATTTCTTCTTCAATATCAACTCTTTTATCAGCTATCATCTCTTCTGGTCTATAAGTACCTATATCTAAATCTGTAAATGTCTTAACGCCCTCTTTTATATCTCTTTCTTCTAAATACCTTTCGCGTCTATCCATGCTGTAATAAGTTTTATATACGATTTCATTTGTCTCATACAACTTTCCATCGATAGGAATATAGTATTTTCTTTCTTTTCCTTTTTGTTCATCTTCTGAATTGTTCATAATCCATACCTCCAAATTTGATTTTTTAGTTTTATTAATTAATTAGTTGTTATAATCAAAATAAAAAGTTATGGACCACGAGAACAATTAAGTTTTTTTCTGTGCATTATCAGTACCTCCTTAAAATTTGCATAAAAAAAACTACACGCATAAATACGTGTAGCCAAAATAACCTGATACTTTCTCAAAAAAATATCTAAGTTAATATTTAATTTTTTGCTCCTGATTCTGGATATAAAAATACCCCTACTATTTTTTAGCAGAGGTTCTTTTAATAAACACTTTTTCCATTATATACATCATATCCCCTTGACAATACCATGTCAGTACCAAAAGAGTCCCAATTTAGTTCCATTTTAGTGCCAAAAAAGTTCCACTTTCATTTAAAATCATATCGCCTCCTCGGTTTCTAGCTTCATACTTTTAACGACATCTGGAAGTACATAACCCCATAGGATTGTACCAAATACACATATTGCTTTTTTTCTTAATCTATAATAACTGGTTCTTGAAATATCAAGTATTTCTAACAATTCTTGTTCACTATATTTATTTTTAACAAAATATGTATTATCCAAAACATTGTAATAAATATCGCCTTTCTTTGGATAAGTTTTTAATTTAGCCATAGCACTATTTATAATATCAATGATTACTTTACTCGTTTCAATATCTTCTAAGTGTTCCTGTAAAAGCTTGGCTTTCATATTAGTTCCAAACTCAGTCATAATATCTAGTACTGCTAAGGAAGAGTTTCCATATATTTCTTCACATTCATAGACCGTATTATTATAATTTTCATTCATTCCCCAAACCACATCAGAATAAATTTTCAATAATAAATGGGCATCATGATATACCTTTTCATCTACCTTTTTACATATTTTAATAGTATTTATTAGTTTTTCAATATTGTTAGTTTGTTTTCCCAAATCGCACCCCCGATTGCTTCAACCCTTGACATTTCAATGATTTAGTTGTATTATTATTGCGAACGGATGTTCCGTTCCTGTTTTCAATTATACAAGAACAATTTGTTCATGTCAACAGATATAATAAAACTATACTTTTGCAAAAATTGAGAGGTGTGTACAATGAATTTAGGAGATAAAATCAAACTTTTAAGACACGAACATAATATGACCCAACCTGATTTAGCTAAAAAATTAAGTGTTACTGTTCGCACCATCGCTTATTATGAAAATAATGAAAGACAGCCAAAAAAAGCATTAATACTTGAACTTTGCAAGCTATTTAACGTAACTACAGATTATTTATTATCAAATGATGAATCTTTTTTAGTAGATGCTGAGGACGAATATGGATATCGTGGAAAGAAAAAAGCTGAAGAGTTTATACGAGAGACAAATACTCTTTTTGCTGGTGGTGAATTAAATGATGAAGATAGAGAAAAAGTTTTTAAAGCTATTACTGAAATTTATTGGA
>JAYENG010000188.1:0-1715 GCA_034721975.1 Bacillota bacterium | reverse complement strand
TTCAGGCAAATCATAACCCTTGATGTTTTCCATTATCAGTTCGGTGTTCAGCCTCTGATAAGTGTTGAAATTATAATGGGGCAGATTGATGTCGAAAATAAGATAATATTGATCGTTTAGAAAGATGCGGTGGATCTGCCATTTTGAAGAATTGATAAAGTCGTTATAACTGTCAATCTCGTTGACATCGCGGTCAACCAACACTTTGGGAAGCAGATTATAATCAATCTGCCAGTCAATGTAGATTCCGTAGAAAGAATAAAGCATATTGTTATGTTTCATAAGAATACCTCCTTTAATATTATGCTGCAAATCGGTTGACGGAATGGACTTGAACAATCTGACCATCAACCAACTCTAGAGCACTGAGTGAATAGCCGTAAACACAACCTGTATCGAGAGCGATTTTGTCGTTCATAAATTGTGGTTTTGTCGCCTGTGAAGTAAAATAAAATGTCGGAGTATGACCAAAAATTACCGTCTTGTCAAGCTTGTGGCTATGGGAGATGAATTCCCTGCGGCTCCATAAGAAATCATTATCAGATTGATCCTTGAATGAACGATTTGGATTGACTCCTGCATGTACATAGAAGAAATATTCATCTGAATAATGAAGAAGCATGGTTTTAAAGAAGTCAACGGCTTCTCCAAGAGAATAGTTGTGCTTTTTAAAACTGTTGAGTGTGGCATCGCAACCGTTGCCCCAACATGGTTCGATATCGTTAGAACTGTCAATCGCCATCTGCTCGTGATTGCCTCTGATAAGAACAATATGATCGCTTCCATATGTATTTCTCAGAAGCTGTAAAGCCATCAATAATTCATAACTTTGAAGGCCGCGGTCGATGTAATCACCTAACATAATCAAACGGTCGGTTTTGAAATCAGCATCCAGAGAATCTAAAAGCATTTTAAATTCTGAGTAGCAACCATGTGTATCACCAATAACAAAAGTTTTCATATAAATCACTCCTTAAAGTATTTTGTTTCTATCTTGATTATAGAGCTATAGTCAAATATTCACGATGAAGCCTGGCTTCATATATTAAATTCAGTTGACATTGTATGGAGGTTAAAGAAATGGAAAACAAATTATTGTTTGAAATCATTGACGAGGCATTCATCAATGGTTATGGGAAAGAGAAGTTCGGGGCCAATGAAAAAGAAAGACAGAAAGAAGCTGAAAAACTGAAGAATTGGTTTGTGAACTATTATCAATCAACGGATGATATCAATGAAGTCGATATTAACAAGATTGCTGCTGATACTGATGAATTTGCATTCAAAATCATAGATGGTATTCGATCGTTTCCAAATGACAAATACAAGCTGTCGTTGAGAATAGAGCAACTTGTCGGAACTTTGAAAAGAGATTTCAATCTAGATATAGAAATACCTGAGATCGATAACTTCAAATATAAAGATCGCAATGAAAGATTGATGAAGATATTGAAATACCTGCATGAAGGAAATAAATCTCGTGCCGAAATCGCTGAAACCTTCGGTATAAGCGAGAGGACTTTGAGTGAAGACATTAAGGATCTGTTCAATGGATATGAATACATGGGAACAACGATGCAAATCAGTGAAATGGAAAGAGGTAGCAATACCTATAAATCGTTGATTCATCCAATTTTTCACGCACTACATATGAAGGAAATATATGCTATGACAATTGGAATGAAATTGATGGGAAAAGGAACGGTATTTGAAAC
>JAYENG010000187.1:0-1717 GCA_034721975.1 Bacillota bacterium | reverse complement strand
GGACTAGATATCGAAGGCGGAGTTGTAGTTGTTTATGAGGCGCAAACGGATGCTGCTGATGATGATTTGGCAAAAATCATGGCACAGACAAAGAGTGTATTGAGTAAAAGAGTGGATCAATTAGGTTTGACTGAACCGAATATTTCAATTCAAGGTGAGAATAGAATCAGAATTGAATTGCCTGGAGTTAAAGATGTCCAAGAAGCTATGGATGTAATAGGCCAGACTGCACAATTGAAATTTGTTAGGGTATACGAGGATTCTATAGCATATCCGGATATGACGTCAAACGATTTTTATGGCGAATTGATTCTTACTGGTAAAAACGTCAGTGATGCAGGGGTTTCTTCAGATCAATACGGTAATCCTGCTGTATCGTTGAAACTTGATAAAACAGGTTCGGAATTATTCAAGGATGCTACGATTTCAGTTGTCAATTATGAGGCAAAAAGAGGACAAATTGCAATTTTATTGGATGATGTTGTAATATCGGCTCCATATACTAAAGAGATTATTCCAGGTGGAGAAGCTATTATTACGGGTTCGTTCGATTTCAAATATGCCCAAAACCTTTCTACCCTTATCAGGGGTGGTGCACTTCCTGTTGATTTAGTAGAAGTGCAAACGGGATTGATGGGTCCGATTTTAGGTATAGATGCTCTTAAATACAGTGTATATGCGGCCGGCATCGGTTTGATGTTGGTAATTATATATATGATCGGTTTTTATAGATTGCCGGGTGTGATTGCAGGATTGATTTTGATTTTGTATTCTTCTATTGTAATGTTTATAATGGTTGGATTGAATGCAACATTGACCTTGCCGGGTATGGCCGGACTTGTGCTGTCGATCGGCATGGCTGTGGATGCAAATGTCATTATTTTTGAAAGAATCAAAGAAGAACTCAGGGTTGGAAAAACAATAAGAGCTTCTATAGACGCTGGATTCAAAAGAGCGTTGAAAACAATAATGGATTCAAATGTTACAACTTTCATTGCAGCTGTTGTGCTTTTTTACTTCGGCGAGGGTCCGATACAGGGATTTGCAATAACGCTGATGATAGGTATAGGAACAAGTATGTTCACTGCAATAGTCATTACACGGTTGTTGCTTAAAAACATTGCATTGATTAAAACGTTCAACAACAAAATACTATTCGGAGTGAAGGGGTGATGAAGATGAAATTTGCTGAGAATTTAAAAATTTGGAGTCTGATTTCATTAGCAGTCATCGTTATCGGACTAATTATCGCTTTAACAAGCGGTGTCAATTTAGGAATTGATTTTACAGGCGGCACTATGATACATCTCAATATGCACGAGACTTATGAAGTTTCTCGAATCCAAGAATCGATTGATGAATATGATCTTGATGCGGATGTCATTCATGCCGGATTCGAAAAAACTGAAATTATACTCAAGACGAAATTATCTCTTGACAATACACAGAGAATGGAAATATTTGAAACATTGAAAAATGATTTCAACCTGATTAATGAAGATTTCTTGGAAGCTGAACAATTCGGTCCGACAGTAGGAAAAGAAATACAGAGCAAGGCGTTGTCGTCAATAATAATCGCTTCACTTGGCATGCTTTTATATATAACGTTAAGATTTGAAATAATATATGGTGTAACAGCGATTATTGCCCTTATACATGATGTGTTGATTTTATTGGCTGTATATTCTATCTTCAACATTCCGATCAATTCTTCATT
>JAYENG010000186.1:0-1722 GCA_034721975.1 Bacillota bacterium | reverse complement strand
TGATATTCCTTTTGAAGAACTTATAAATTCTCAAGCTATTATCTATTAATTATAGACAGATTAAAGCACCAATAAAATTGGTGCTAATGTTTCACTTATTCTGGGACATTTTTAAAAACGGTTGACAGAATTTTTTTATCTATCTACTAGTTAATCTTGTGGATTATTTAAGCTTATTTCATTGTTTTTTGTGTATTAATTTGATAATATATAAGCACCTGTTGATAAGTTGATAAATAGTCCACTTTATTCACATTTTTCAATAATTGTGGATTAATATGTTAGTAACTGCATACTTATTAACAGATTTATTGATATTTAAATCATTTTGCCTGTTGATTTTTTTTTAAAAACAATAAAAAAATCTGTTGAAAAAAATTTTTTTTATTGATTATCCACATTTTAGACACAACTCTGTTTATACATCTAGTTAATCTCTCTTCTATTTAAAGAGACACTGATTGTTGATAACTTTGTTAATTTTTTTTTGGAGGTTACAATGACCGAATCAAACACAATATGGAAAAATACATTAAAAATCATATCAAATGAAATTACTGTAGTTAGTTTTAATACATGGATAAAAACACTCGAACCTATAGCTATAGATGATAATGTATTTATTTTAAAAACACCAAACACCTTTAATAAGGATATTCTTGAATCAAGATATTCCGATTTAATAACTAATTCAATTTTTCAATCAACTAATAAATCATACAAATTAAAATTTATAACAGATCAAAACACTTTAAATACCGATAAAACTAAAAAATTAAGAGAAAAAGAAAATTATAGTGATTTTGATTTTTTTCCTCAACTTAACCCTAAATACATTTTCGAAGAATTTGTTATTGGAAATAGTAACCGTTTTGCTCATGCTGCTTCATTAGCCGTAGCTGAATCACCAGCAAAAGCCTATAACCCCCTATTTATATATGGAGGTGTAGGACTTGGAAAAACTCATCTAATGCATGCAATTGGCCACTATATATTAAATCAAAATCCAAATACTAAAATACTTTATGTATCATCGGAAAATTTTACAAATGATCTTATTAATTCAATTAAAGACGATAAAAACGAAGAATTTAGAAATAAATATAGAAACTTAGATGTTCTTTTAATTGATGATATACAGTTTATTGCGGGAAAAGAAAGAACTCAGGAAGAATTTTTCCATACTTTCAATTCTCTTCATCAATCTAATAAACAAATTGTTATTTCAAGTGATAGAACACCTAAAGAAATAAAAACATTGGAAGATAGATTGTGTTCAAGATTTGAATGGGGATTAATAACTGATATCCAAGCACCGGATTTTGAAACTAGAATTGCAATTTTGAGGAAAAAGGCGGAAACAGATAATATAACAATTCCAAATGATGTTTTTGATTTTATTGCAAAAAAAATGAAATCGAATATAAGAGAATTAGAAGGTGCGCTAACTAGAGTAATTGCATTTTCTTCATTGACTAATAGTGAAATAAATATTGATTTATCAAAAGAAGCTCTTAAAGAGATATTAACTTCTTCTGGACCAGTCAAAGTTACATCAAATTTAATTAAAGAAATTATTTCAAATTCATATAATGTTACAATAGAAGATCTTTCTTCACCTAAAAGAATGAGGAGTATATCTTATCCTAGACAAATAGCTATGTATTTATGTAGAGAATTAACAACTCTTTCTTTACCTAAAATTGGTCAAGAATTTGGAGG
>JAYENG010000185.1:0-1733 GCA_034721975.1 Bacillota bacterium | reverse complement strand
GAACTCGATGAAAATTCCAGGTTGGAAGATTTAATCGAGATATCAGGTGGAGTGACTAGTGAAGCAAACATTGTAAACATCAATCTTGCCATGGTTATCAAAGACGGTGATAAGGTTGTCATACCTAAAATTTCAGAAAATCCAAGCGATGAAGTGAAGGATTTGAATTCGATGACTATTGAAGATTTTATGTCAATCAATACCATAGGAGAAGTGACAGCTAAAAAAATTGTAGATTATCGCAATAAGATAGGATATTTAACCGTTGACAATTTAATCGAAATCGAAGGAATCGGCGAAAAAAAAACATTGATAATTAGAAACTATTTAGAAAATTAATAGATGATTAGAAATGCATTGATAAATGCAATGCAAAAAAAGCGATATGATATGTTATCATCATATCTGAGGTGATTACATGTTGGAGTTGAACAACTTTGCACAGTTGAATACAAGAAAAGAAAAACGTCTCACTGAAATGACAGAAGCATCTGGCTGAGCGGCTAAGATAGGTCCTGAGACCTTGACTCAAGTTTTGAGTCAGTTACCGAAATTTCATAGTGATCGTTTATTAGTTGGACTGGATGTATCTGATGATGCTGCAGTATATAAATTGAACGATGAACAGGCGATTATTCAAACGCTAGACTTTTTTACTCCTGTTGCGGATGATCCATATACCTTTGGACAAATTGCCGCAGCCAATGCATTAAGTGATATTTATGCAATGGGTGGACAGCCGATAGTGGCACTTAACATTGTAGGGTTTCCCAAGCATTTAGATCCCAATATTTTGGCTGAAATATTGAAGGGTGGAGCAGACAAAGTCATGGAAGCTGGAGCCTTGCTTGTAGGCGGTCACTCTGTAGAAGATGGGGAACCGAAATACGGATTGTCGGTCACTGGCATCGTTCATCCCGACAAAGTTAAAACAAATGCCGATGCCAGAGTCGGAGATGTACTGGTACTTACAAAACCAATAGGCAGCGGTATATTGAATACCGCAGTCAAGGGTGAAAAAATCGAAAAAAATGAAATCGATGAAGTCATAAAAGTCATGGCGATGCTTAACAAAAAAGCTGCTGAAGCTCTTGAAAAAGTCGATGCTCATGCAGTTACAGATGTAACCGGTTTTGGTGTAGGAGGACATGCTTACGAAGTGGCTTCAAATTCAGGGGTAAGCATGGTTATAGATCATGCAAAATTACCGCTGATGAGCACAGTTGTCGACAAAGCGAGGAAGAAGATTGTGCCGGGGGGTACATTTAAAAACATCAAATACTATTCCCAGTTTGTCGATATCGATGAAAATATCGATTCCATATACGATAAAATTATTTTTGATCCGCAAACTTCGGGAGGATTATTGATCAGTTTGCCTAAGGAACAAGCTTCGATTTACATTGATGAACTTGAAAAAGATTATGAATTAGAAGTGGCCATTATAGGCGAAGTTATTGAGAAGAAAGAAAAGTATATATACGTCAAATAAAATCACAGATATAATATGACACTTCCAAAATAGACAATCTAATTAATTAAATTTGATTTCTACTTGGAGGTGTTTTTTTTATAAGAAGAAAATCATTAGTAAGTAAAGAAGTTAAAGGCTCTTTCTTATTTAGTGTGGATTTAATCACTTGATATTTTTTACATTTATGGAGATTCGAATTATAATTATGCAAAAGCTTTTGGCAGATCAAATTTTAAATTACCGCATACTAAATAGACCA
>JAYENG010000184.1:0-1739 GCA_034721975.1 Bacillota bacterium | reverse complement strand
GTTTCCTGAGATATAAACTGTGATTTCCTCGCCTGTGTTCTTCCCATCTTATTGAACTTCAGTATTCGGTTTCAGAGCAACTTTAAATCCCTTGACATCCATGAGAATTGCATACCCGGTACTCATTCTACCTTTAACAAAATATTCATGCCCCAAATACTTAACCTTATCAAATTTTCTAAATCCTTGAATCTTGCCTGTTGGAATTCTTTGCTCGGATCTGATTCCCTTTGATTGTTGATAATCACCATCAAATATACACTTTTTGAATAGGACTGCATTGTTTTTAAATTGAACTTTGTTAATTTCCCTTAAATGTGAATTTATTTTGCTAATCTGGCTTTTCGCCGCAGTTTGGTAATAATATTTTTAAATAGACGAATCACTCATAAAAGATTATAATGGTGCTATGTCTTAAATCAATTAAAACAAGGTGACTAAAATATGAATATACTGACTATAGAAAATTTGACTAAAAGTTACGGAGAAAAAATCCTATTTTCAAATATAAATTTTTCAGTAAACGATGAAGATAAAATTGGTATTATAGGTATAAACGGAACTGGTAAATCATCACTTCTAAAGATTATATACGGTCTTGATACAGCAGACAGTGGAACTATCAACATGAAATCTGATATTCAAATAGAATTTCTTGCACAAAACCCTTCTTTTGATCCAGATGCGACGGTTCTCGAGCAGATATTCAAAGGAGATTCAAAGATAATGAATCTTTTAAATCGTTATGAAAACACTTTAGAACTGCTAAATGATAACCCTGGTGATTTAAACCTTCAGAAAGCGCTAAACACTTTAAATGAAGAAATGACTGCAAAAGATGCGTGGGAAATTGAAAGCCGCGGTAAAACTATTCTTACAAAGCTTGGCATTACTAGATTTAATGCTATAATGAATACTTTATCCGGTGGTCAACAAAAAAGAGTGTCAGTTGCATCTGCGCTTATTTCTCCATGTGATCTTTTAATACTTGATGAACCTACCAACCATATGGACAACAGCACTATCGATTGGCTCGAAGATTATTTGAAAACCCGGAAAGGTGCCTTGCTCATGATTACTCATGATCGTTATTTTTTAGATCGTGTGGTCAATAAAACTCTGGAATTGGATAATGGCGATATCTATACCTACTTTGGTAATTACAGTTATTTTATCGAGAAAAAAATCGAACGCCGAGCCATTCAAAATATGACTGAACAAAAACGTCAAAATCTCTATAAAAAAGAACTTCAGTGGATTCGCGCTGGTGTTCAAGCTAGATCTACTAAACAGAAAGCTAGAATAAAGCGTTTTGAAGAATTGAAAGACGCTGCTTTTGATTTGCAAAATGAAGACATTGATATTTCTTTGGGTCAAACCAGACTAGGTAAGAAAGTGATTAATATAGAGAATGTTTCAAAGAAATTTGATGATATAAATGTAATCGATAATTTTTCATACATATTATTAAGAAACGATAGAATTGGAATAATTGGCGATAACGGCTTTGGAAAATCAACGCTCCTCAATATCATCAATGGCGATTTAGTCCCCGATTCAGGAAAAATCGATATTGGGTCAACTGTAAAAATCGGATATTTTACGCAGGATACCGTTGATATGGATGGCGATAAAAGAGCAATTGAATATGTAAAAGAATATGCTGAATTCATTGAAACCAGCGATGGCTCTAAAATATCCGCATCACAAATGATGGAGCGTTTTCTCTTTACCAGTGA
>JAYENG010000183.1:0-9790 GCA_034721975.1 Bacillota bacterium | reverse complement strand
CCATTTCCCATGATCGTTACTTCCTCGACCGCACATGCAAACGAATTTTTTCTTATAATGGAAATGGAGCTATTTTAAATTATACTGGCAATTATACTGATTTTATCGAGTCTGAAATTTTTCTTGATTTGAAATCACAAGAAAATGAACCTAAGACTGTAAATATAGTTCAAAAACAAAAAAAACAGAACAAATTGAAATTCACTTATAAAGAAAATCTTGAGTTCAATTCTATTGAATCTAATATAAATGAACTCGAAGAAAAACTAGAACGAATTGATTCAAAAATGAACGAGTATTCTCATGATTTTCTTAAATTAAGTAAATTAATGAAACAAAAGGAAGAAATTGAAGAGGATTTATTATTTAAAATGGAGCGATTTGAACATCTCTCTGAACTGAATGATAAAATATTAAATCAAAAAAACACATAATTTCAAGGAGCCGGCTAAGCAACGCTGCCTCCTTTTTCATTTAATTTCTTCATTTTCACAATCTTTATTGCACCATGTCAACAATTAGATAAAATTCCATTCACATGTGCTCTAAGTCTCAAATCTTTGTATTCTACTTGAAAATGGTTATCTCGACATTTTCTTGAGATAACCATTTTTCATATACAACAATTCCTTATAATATTATTTTATCCTATTTTATTGCGTTTAAACCTTTTTTTAGTAAATATTTCTATTTTTTATTAAAATGATTGATGCATCCAACAAATATATTTAATAACCCCATTTATATCTGCTTTTGATTTTTTTGTTGACATTATCGATATCAAAATCTTCATACCCTTGACTCGTTCCCCAACCTAGCATGTTCTCATACTCAGGATGATTCTTATCGCCAATTATTCCAAGAAACTCTCCATAACCATATTCTCCACCTGCATCTTCCGGTGGTGTATTCCCTTTTCCTTCGAGACAAACACAATAATTTTTATCATAATCATCTATAACTTTTTCTACTTCGATATAATGTTCCCAATTATCTCCAAAGTCATAAACATATTTTGCCTTAGCAGGCATGTATTCTGATAATTTTATCCCGGTTTCCAATTTCATCTCTAAATCATCATATGGATAATCGAAAGCTTCTTCATCACATACTAGTTTAATAATTGGTTTATATCCGTCTTTATGATACCAAGGATGATTAATGGGTATATCGCTAGTCGACTTACCATATATATAAAAATCATGCAAATGGTAATCTTTCCATCCAAATGCTATTTGAATTACCCTATGCAATTTTCCGAATGTATCATTGATAGGAATTGCTATTCTTCTCCAGACTTCATATTTTTCTAAGTCGAGTGTTATTTTTAACACTATCGCTTTACATCTAAAGATATTGTCTCCGGCGAAATTCTCAAGGTCTTTATACATTTTTTCATTGGGATAAATATAATCTTTTCCAACTAGATATCGACTTACACTTTTACTTACACTGCTTTTATATATGGATGAACCTTCTTTTAGTTCATCATACCTATACAAAACTTTGCAAGGGGCATTCAACTTTGCAACCATCGAACAATTCTTTGTTTTTGTATAGGTGATTTCTTTAGAATGATTTATGAACTTTTCTATGATTTCTTCATCGATGCACTCCTCTCTGAAAGTAGTCTTGATGGCTTCAATGATATGCTCATCCAAATTCTTAAAATGCTCGGCTTTTAATCCATGAAGAACTATGACATACCGATTTTTATCATTTACAAGAACTACAGTTTTTCTTCTAAAAATAGTCAATATATTTGCATGCCAGGAAAAGAGAGCCTCCTCCTCTTGTTGTGGCTTTGGTTTTACATTCAATTGATCCAATAACTTCTTGGTGCACTGTATAAGCATATTTATCACTCCATGTTTTTTATTTTCAAACTTGTTGATTTTATCAAAGTTCTTTGCGCATATGATAAACGCTTGTAAATCCAGCTTTTTTTGTTAGAAATCCATATTTAGTTTCTCTTTCTAAACTAAAACCATGTTTTTCATACATTTTTTTTGCTCCTGTATTTGTATTGATTACTGTTAATCTAAGATACTTATATCCTGTTTCTTTAAAATGACTAGTAATAGTATTTAATAATTCTGAACCGATACCTCTTCCTCTATATCCTTTTTTAACAGCAAATAAATTAATGTATACTTCGTTTTTTTTGACTATCTTCATAGATTCAATTTTTAACGGAATATATTTAATCAGTGTTTTTAGGAATGAATATTCTTTCAAAATGCTTTTGAATTTCAGCTTGTTAAACCGATCAACATTGGTTACTGTTCCAAGAACACCAATAACTTCATCGTTGTCATCTAAAGCATAAAATCCCATATTTGAATTAATCGATTTTTTAATTATATTGCATGCTTTCATTTTATCATCAATAATTATATTCAATTTCCTACTAAAAGAATCATATAATATATCACTTATTTGATCAATTTTCTCATTATCGATGCCCTTGACTATTCTCATAGAATTCTATCCTTTCTTTTTGAATTTCAACTTTAGCTGAGTATTTCATTTCACTCTCATACATTAGCAAACCCCAATCATCCCTTTGTTCTTGAAATTTCATAATTAATAGTGAACTCCAATTCTTCAGGATTCTTCGTTCCGATGTATATTTTCTTTCCGTTGTTACAATATATTCTTACAACATCCAAGCAAGTTATAGTCATATACCATCCTTGTGGTGTTAGTGAATATGGTGACGATAGTACCATTTTCTTTTTCCAATTCCGCATCTCTCAATGGAATCTAAAGGAATCGACTTCTTTATCAAATCAATACCTAGAAAGCTTTTAAGCTCGTAATCATCTATAGTCACTTTAAGTTTATAGTAAAACAACATGGATATAACCATAACAGAAATCGCAATTCCCATATAAACATAAAAAAGAATCAAAAAATCAGAAAGATTATAATCACCCTCTTAATATATTCTTCACATATTCAAACCTTTCAACTTTCTTGATTCTTCTTGATTATTTCAAAAAAATTCAGCAATGCATCTATGTCTTCTCTATTATTATAACCTAATCTCCCGGTATTTTATACATAGGTTTTTGGATCAATCTCAAATGCCTTGTAAATATCTTTCGTACCCTTTGTTAACTCAGTATATGTGATCTTTCTTTTCCCTGGATACGTTATAGCACTCAGAGTTTTTAATTCACCAATTAATGTAGGATATGAAAAACGCTTATATAGATTCTGCTCTTGCATTTTGTTTTGAATATCCATCATTAAGATCAACGCTAGAAACTGTAAGAAGAAACGGCCTTCCATCGTTTCTTTCGAATGCGTTCTCATCCTCTTAGATTCAAGAGATGACTTAAGATTATCAAAAGATTTCTCAACAATATCTTTCTTGCGGTACACTTCTAATGCTTTTGTCGAATCCTTCTCATCATTACTGGCTAAAACGAAATAGCCTGCACGTTTGTTTCGAAACTCTTCAACAGCTTCAGTGTTTATGATAACTTTTCGTCCTCTTACAGGTGTTTCTTTGATGTAGAAATATTTTTCGTAATCCTTCATATGGATCTTGATTTCCTTCTTTGTTTCTAATTCTACTTTTAAGTCTTGGATTTTTCTTGAAAACTCTCTATATTCTCCATCAGCCTTTGCACTATCATAATAGACATGAACATACATACGATGACCATTCCACTTCTCCAGAAAACTTGTTGCATAAAGATCATTTCCCTGTATGCTGATATAGTTTTCTACGTTCATAATGTTTGATTGAACTTTTTCTACACAATCGTTTGCAAATGTACTAACAAATGTCATGCCTACAATAAATTTATGGCGATGCTTGTAAAGCATATCAATGTTTTGTGCACTATAAAAACCTTTATCAAGTACGAGATGAAGATGTTTTCTTTCCATCCAGTCTAAGTCTTCCATTACTTTGTTTAATGTATTAATATCTCGTATGCTTCCAGGCAGTATCTCATAATAACAAGGAATCTTTGAATTGTTGCCTGTGATCATAAGCATGTTTATTTGAGGCAGGTTTTCACCGTCTCGATTATAACCATATTTAACCATTTCATTTAAAGCGCTATAAGAAGATACAGATGTAATATCCATCGCATGATAACCATCATCAAGATTGTTCTTCATCCAAGCGTTGAAAAATCTTGATTGTTCTTCTTGTGTCAATGCCTTGCACAGCTCACTTACCCTTTGACTGGACAACTTTTTACCATATGGAGTTTTTACCATCGTCGACCATGTATCTATATGATGTACCGCTTTATTTTCTGAACTAAAATAATAAGAAAGTGTTAGGATTTTTTTCCACTTGTTTGGAAAACATTCTTTTAAAATTTTCCTCAATCCAGTATCAACGGAAATTTTATCAAACAAAATAGAACCACCACATTGCAACACAGACGGTGCTGTCACTTTCTTAGTTTCTATCATGCCATATGCTTCCATATATTTCTTGTTATATATAATCTCTTTAGTAATAGGATCTCTTTTTCCAATGCACGTTCTTTGTGTATTAGGTCGTTTTGTTTGCTTGTTCCATGTTGAGACGTTTTGATACACGTAAACAATGCCATTTTTATTCTTGTAATCAACTAACGAAGACATTTGAACCTCCCTTACATATGTATAATATCTATACTTATATTATACATATGTTTCCGGTGGAATTCAAGTAGTTATTGCTAAAAACTCTGTAAAACGAAGGCTTACAAGCATATCGTTAACTAATCCTATGTATAAAATTTCGGGAGTTTAAGTTATAAAAATGAATCCCGATGCGTATTGAATCCTTAGTAGCTACATGGGCTCTAATTCCATTTTCATTGAGCATTTCATCGTTTAATCGATATGATTGCGGAAATTTCATATAAATGATATTCGATCTGTTTCCTTTTGGAAATCTCTTTACAATATCTATGTCTTCATAACGTTCTACTTCTTCATATACATAATCCACTAATTCCAATATATAAGATTCAATATCACTTTTACCCAAGAAAAGATAATTCTCAATGGCTTTTTCAAGCCCTAGAAGTCCAAGCCAGTTCAATCCACCTGTCTCAAAGCGCTGCGCACCTGGATTGTTCTTAAATGTCATTTTAGCAAAGTCTTTATTTCTATCTTCAACACCAACCCATCCGACTACTTTGGGTTGAATTTTATCAAGAAGATTTTTGGCCATAAATCCAATTCCTACGCCGAAAACATTCGTCATCCATTTATATGTAGACGCTGTCAAAAAATCAATGTGCATCGACTTTACATCGACTTCCATAGCACTTATACATTGTGTAGCATCGACAACTAACAAAATATCGTTTTCTTTACATAGTTGACCCAATTTATATAAATCATGCTTAAATCCGGATGAAGGTTCTACATAGCATACTGAAATGGCGATAGTATTTTCATCAGCCGCATCTTTAATCGATTCAAAAGGAATCGCACCATTTCGAGCTTCTACAAACCTGACTTCGAGTCCGTCTTTTTCTCTATTAAGCCAAGCATTTCTCGTAGAGGGAAACGAAATATTTGCTGTAACAACATTACTTCCCATAGGAATTTCAATATTGCTTGCAATAGCATTTAACATTTCAGAACAATCTTTTCCATAGAAAACTTCTTCTTTTTCAGCATTGATCATTCGCGCCACAAGTTTTCTCATTTCATCTGCATGATTCCAATCACTGAAATATTCAGAAATATTGATACCTTTTAAATATCTAATATCCAACCTATCTTTCATAGCTTCATAACTTGCATTTGATAACAAACCCGTTGTAGCTGTATCCAAATAAGTTTGATTTTGAGTCCCAGGGTATTCCTTTCTTATCAGCTTAAACTTATCCATTGTTTTCCTCCTCGAATTAATCTTGATTTATCAACATTTTTACCCGCGAATTTCTTAATATAACTAATCTCGTTTTATTTTCCCATAATCGTTATTGTTAATATCGATATAAAGCTCATACTTTTTATAAGTATGAGCCCTTTTGTATTGTATTCATTTTTTATATCAACTATTATAGGTATATATTATTATTACGCTCTTTTCAATTTTCTCATATTCTTTACATCCAACTCAGCAAACAAAATACCGGAAAGCATCAGTAAACCTCCTAATAAAGCTCTGACTCCCAAAATTTCACCTGCAACAAAATAAGCAAATATAGCTGCAAATACAGGTTCATTTATATATATCAATGCTGTATGCGTGCTTGTCGTATAACGTTGAGCAATGCTTTGTGTTATAAATGCACCAGCTGTACAGAATAAAGCTAAAAATACGATATTAAACCAATCGATGCCAGAGAAACTTAAAGTTGGCGTTTCTAAAAATACTGAAGTTATCGCACTAAATACTCCAACTGCCCCAATTTGAGTAATTGCAAACTGTATTGAATCTGTTTGTTTTGTGAAATGTCCAACTGTTATAATATGAAGAGCAAATGCTATTGCTCCGATCAGTGTAAGAATATCACCGATATTGAATACTGTCATCCCATTAAATGTTAAAAGTGTCAACCCGACCATTGCAGCAAAAACTCCCAATTTAACGGATGATTCAATTTTTGTTTTAAATAGAATCGCTACAATTATAGGTACGAAAATAACGTTCAATCCAGTAATAAATGCAGAATTTGCGGTTGTTGTATATTTTAGTCCAATCGTCTGCACTGCATATCCTGAAAAAAGAATGAACCCTACTATAATTCCATATTTTATAGATTGTTTATCTGGTTTCAACATTTTTTTGTAAAAAAACAAGGCAGACAATGCAAAAGCTATTAAAAATCTAACTCCTAAAAAATTAAATACTGCAATATTAGCAATTGTATTTTTAGTTAAAATAAATGAAACTCCCCACGTCAATGTTACAAACAATAGTGCTAAATCAGCTTTAATTTTTGTATTCATAATCTTGCCTCCATCTAATTTAATTTCTTCATTATTTTATACGCTTTTTTTATATGCTATATAATCGTGTTTCACTTCACTAACCTTAAAGTCAAGCATTTTAAATGTTATTTCAACGATTGGTCCTATAGACAAAGCAATGATCAATGTGCCGATTCCAATCTGACCTCCCAATGATACACCGATGAAAAGCACTGTGATTTCAATTCCACCTCTAATAACGCCTATTGGAAGATTTGTTTTTCTTTTCAAGCCTACCATCAGTCCATCTCTAGGACCAATTCCTAGACCAGCTTTTATATAGAAATATGTAGCGAATGCAATTACTACCATACCAATGAAAATCATAAACAATCCCGATAAAAAGCTAGTAGACACCGGCAGTAAATCATAAGCAAAAATTACATCGATGAAGAGTCCTATTACAATCATGTTGGCTATTGTCGCATATCCGATTTTCTCACTTAAAAAGTAATTGATAAATACTATCAATAATCCTACTATGATACTTGCTTGTCCGAATGTAATCCCGATTATATTGCTGATGCCTTGATGGAATGTGTCCCAAGGGGCAACTCCTAAATTCGCATTAATCGTCAGTACGATACCTATTGCATATAATAGTAATCCAATGAACAATTGAATCGCCTTATTGTTCCTCATAATAATTTTCCTCCAGGTTCTTTTAATCATGCATTATATTTAATAATTTAAGTACAACTGAAAATTATTATAGCACAATCTATGATTTTTTGTCAGCATAATTTTACATATAATCAATAAAAAAAATAGAGATTTAAGGAAAAATCAACCTTAAGCCTCTACTATTTTTATATGGATTTTTAACATTAAATTTGATTAATAAGTGTTCTTTACAATCGGGATTTGAATTTCTGATATATATTCATTTTCAGAGTCAAAGAAGTCATAATCCACTATATTTTTTTCAATAGAATCTCCAATTATATTGTATCCATGATTCTCTTTCCACTTAGTGATCAATTGATATTGAGTTTTTATATTATCATATTGTCCAATGCATACAACCCATACATAATCGTTCTCAGGAATGACTATCAATTCATCCTGATTTCCCGAATCAAAAGATACAATTTCATTGAAATACGTGAATTTGTCAAATACTTTATTTTGCATATTTTCTTTTGCTAAAGATGTATATATTTGACCCTCTATCAACCACGAACTGATTCTGAAATGTTTTTCTTTTTCTTTAAAGGCTTGTTTACTTAAGTTTTATTACTGGTAAATAAATATTTAAGTGAAGTTTACATCACAAAAAATCAGAGCATTCAGCTTATTTGGCTTGAATACTCTTCACTATGTCATCATTTCACTCTTTTATCAAGTTTTTGCTTGATGACTTTCCATGAATCAAGTTTATCTTCATATTTAATAGTATATGCTGCACTAGTAGATGGTAATCGCATAAATTCAATATAGCTTAAGCCTAAGAAACCATATTTTTCAGCAAATGAATCATAAGATTTTTTACCATTGAAAAACACATATTTTATATTTTTAAATTGTTCAAAACACCAGTCAAAATCATTTATTTCCTCATTTTTAATATCGCTGTCTAAACTACCTTCACGCCTGTATTGATGTAATACATCCCATAGTGCAATTTTTTGATTTTTTATAAGAGTTTTTCTTTTCTCATAATCAATCGAAAAAGGTTCGTCAAATAATTCAAAGAGGATTTTCCAAAATGAATTTGTGGATTTTGCGTAATATTGATTCATCTCCAATGATTTCACACCTGGAATGGAACCCAATATCAATACTTCTGATTCATTGTCAATCAACGGATCAAATGATTTTATATAATCTAACATAGCCATCTCCTAAATTGTTTCTTTCAAAGCTATTTGATACTATCCAGTACTTTCTTATGTTTTGAAATCATGCCTTAATACATTTTTTTATTAACCTTTTCCATAACTTTGTCACTTCCTAATAGACGTCTAATTAAAGAGTTTCTTAGTTTCAAATGAGGTTTTACAGGACGTAACATGTTATTTTTTTTATAATATTTGTAATCCATTATAAATAAAACGCCTAGTGTATTACTTATTGTACGGTTCACCGTAGTATTTATATCAGCGATTTTCAATAAAACAATAGAAGGTTTTGAACCTGCTACCATCAATAATACTTGTTTATTTCATCGCTTAAATTCAGTAGAATTTTCAATGTTGTTATTAATACTTTTAAATTTTTTGATCCAGCCATTAAATGTACTTTTTTAAAGATCATTTCCTCTAGAATACTCACTCATAGTAAGTCCACTTTCTATAAATGCATCATATTTTTCTTTACACCAAATTTCACCTTTTCTTTTTCCCATTAAAATAACCTCCATAATATGATTTATTTTATCATCTCACAGAGGTTTTATATTTGCTAGGTGTACTTGGATTGACCGCTTACATATAAATCAGAAGTTTGCAGTCTCCCTTAATTTTGATTTTCATAATACTCATATATTGTATTATCAAACTGATTATTATAGATACTTAAATTTGAAAATATATGAAAAGGTTTCATGCTTTCATCCAAAATTACAAGAAATATTTTAAAATATTAATATACATCTTCAAAAAGATATGTAGCAAGATAACAGTTCACGAAATCTAAGTTTATTTTCACCATAAATATTAAGATGATATTTTGTGCTATTTTTATAAATATATAGTTCAGTAGAATCATCATCATGAATTTCTTTGCTTACCGCTGTAATCTCATTTAAATATATTCTTCTACTAAAAGGATATATAACAATATCATTTTCAACATAAAAATCATTGATATAATAAGTAATTATTAATATACTTGGAAC
>JAYENG010000182.1:0-1745 GCA_034721975.1 Bacillota bacterium | reverse complement strand
CTTATCGGCAAATCTCTGTATGATTTTATACTCTGATTATAAACAAGCATTCCACCAGGGCAGTTCATCGGCTTTATAGCGTAGTCTTCATCGTCAATTTTCAACGAATACATATTCTCTTTATAATGATACCAGTGACCTGAAGTTTCCCAAAGTTTTCTATTGAGAATCATAGGTGTTTCAATTTCAACATATCCGTCTCTTGTATGTATTTCTCTCCAATATTCCAATAGTTGATTTTTAAGTATTGTACCGTTAGGTAAAAAGAATGGAAAACCAGGACCTTCCTCTAATAAAGCAAATAGTTCCAGCTCTTTACCGAGTTTTCTATGATCTCTTTTTTTAGCTTCTTCTAGTCTTGTAATATACTCTTCAAGCAACGATGCCTTAGAAAATGAAGTTCCATAAATTCTTTGAAGCATCTTGTTCTTGACATCGCCTTTCCAGTATGCGCCTGCTAAATTCAATAATTTTACAGCCTTTATTTTAGAAGTGTCGGGCGCATGTACACCAGCACATAAATCAACAAATTCTCCTTGTTTATAAAAAGAAATTATCTCTCCTTCTGGAAGTTCATTTATCAATTGAACCTTATACGACTCATTTTTTTCTTCCATAAATTTTATAGCTTCATCTTTCGGCAATTCAAATCTCTCTAGAGCTAATTTTTCTTTTATGATTTTTTTCATTTCAACTTCTATTTTTTCTAAATCTTCAGGAGTAAAAACATGTTCTGAGTCAAAATCATAATAAAATCCATCTTTGATTGCAGGACCTATCGCAAGTTTTGTTTCTGGAAACAATCTTAATACAGCTTGTGCCAATATATGAGAACTTGTATGTCTAAAAGCATGTTTTCCTTCTTCGTCCTTAAATGTAAATATGCCTACCTCTGCATCTGCATCTAGCTTACAAGACAAGTCGACTTCTTCTCCATTCACTTCTCCAACAATAGCTTCTTTTGCCAAACGACCACTAATGGATTTTGCGATTTCAAATAATGAAACTCCTTTTTCGAATTATCTTACAGAACCATCTTTCAATGTTACTTTAATCATACCTTTCATCCTCCTTCAAAAAATAAAAAACCCATCCTTAATAATATAAAAGGACGAGTTAACGCGGTTCCACCTTAGTTGCTGTAAATAGCCACTCCAAAAGCCGTAACGAGGCTTGATCGCTGATATTTCACTTATGCTACTGAATCAGGGCTCAGGGATTAGTTTTCCTCCATACTTGCTTGAAAAAGCTTACAGCCTCGACCTTTTCTCTCTTGAAGCAGTTGATAAAGTACTAGCTCCCATCATCGCCAAAATATAATTTTTATTAGTTTATAACTTTTTTTTAAAAATGTCAAATTAAAACGTCAATACTATCAAACCTTGTACAAAACCGATCATCATTCCCAATACTCCACCTAATATTTCAATGTGTCTGAGTTCTTTATGGACGATTTCAAGAATGACTTCTTCAAGTTTTTTAAAATCGAACGCCATGATTTTATCTTCAACAATTTCATTTATCTTGATGTTTTCAGTTGCTTCATGTATCATCTTTTCACTAAATTCATTGATAAGATCGTCACCTTTTTCTTGAATGAATTGGTCTACATAAACAGTCACTATTGAAGGTGGTATGAAAGGAGGTAATTTTTCTGCAATTGCATCTGAAATTTTCTCTCCAATTTCTTTCTTCAACTTTTCCTTGTCTGCATTTTCAATAAAAATATCCATCAATTCTTCAAC
>JAYENG010000181.1:0-1745 GCA_034721975.1 Bacillota bacterium | reverse complement strand
TGGAGTTAATTCAATAACTCTATTTGCTATCGTTTCAATAAACTTATGGTCGTGAGATGTAAAAAGCGTAGTACCTTTGAAAGCGACAAGTCCATTGTTCAGTGCTTGAATTGACTCAAGGTCCAAGTGGTTTGTCGGTTCGTTGAGAATGAGTACATTTGAAGCTGAAAGCATCATCTTGGACAGCATGCAGCGAACTTTTTCCCCACCGGAAATGACATTGGCTTTTTTTAGAGATTCATCTCCGGAGAAGAGCATCTTGCCTAGAAATCCCCTTATAAAAGTTTCGTCTTTTTCAACAGAATATTGACGAAGCCAATCTACTAGAGATAAATCAACCTCTTCAAAATACTCTGAATTATCTAAAGGAAGAAATGCGCGAGTTGTAGTAACCCCCCAGCGATATTTCCCTTTATCTGGTTCTATCTCTCCCATAAGGATTTTAAATAATGTAGCTTTTGCAAGTGGATTACGTGATACAAAACAAATTTTGTCACCTTTGTTGACGATGAAAGATACATTATCCAGTATTTTATTTCCGTTGATGGTTTTGCTGATGCCTTCAACATGCAAGATATCTTTTCCTGCTTCACGCTCTGGGGTGAATCCAACAAAAGGATACTTACGAGACGACGGTTGAATATCATAGACGTCGATTTTATCGAGCATTTTTTTACGTGCTGTGGCCTGTTTGGATTTTGAAGCGTTGGCACTGAATCTTGCGATAAAATTCTGTAGTTCTTTGATTTTTTCTTCTTGTTTCTTATTTTGATCTTTCATCAATCTAAGAGCCAACTGACTTGATTCATACCAGAAGTCGTAGTTACCTACAAACATTTTTGCTTTGGCAAAATCAATATCGACCATATGTGTACATATCTTGTTTAAAAAATGACGGTCATGGGAAACTACAATCACCATATTGTCATAATTTATCAAGAATTCCTCAAGCCAAGTAATGGCACGCATATCGAGATGGTTTGTAGGCTCATCAAGAATCAAGATATGAGGATTGCCGAATAGAGCTTGAGCAAGAAGTACTTTGACTTTCTCATCTCCAGTCAATTCATGCATACATTTTTGATGAAGATTTTTTTCGATTTCAAGACCCATAAGCAGTTTTTCTGCATTAGTTTCAGCATCCCAGCCATCCAGTTCCGCAAATTCACCTTCAAGTTCAGATGCTTTGATGCCATCGTCGACTGAAAAGTCTTCTTTTGCATAAAGAGCGTCTTTTTCCTGTGAGATTTCATAAAGTCTTTTATGTCCCATAATAACTGTTTCCAACACCTTGTTATTATCAAATTCAAAATGATCCTGTTTTAAAACGGCCATTCTTTGACCAGGTGTGATGTTGATATCACCAGTTGACGGTTCTACATCTCCAGAAAGAATTCGCAGAAATGTTGATTTTCCGGCGCCGTTCGCACCGATTACACCATAGCAGTTGCCGGATGTGAATTTTAGATTTACATCTTCAAATAGCTTTTTATCGGTAAATAGTAAACTTAAGTTTGATACTGTTATCATATATTGCACAGGATAATACCCTGCTGCACCTCCTAAAATTAAAATAAGAATTTGTGTATAGACACCAAACCTTATTATATGATGTAAATGTGAGTTCTACAAGTGAAATTATTATATTTATTTAATAAGGAACATTATAAGAAAGCAATTTTAAAATTTGACATGAGAAGAATAATGATATATAATGTTTGGAAATATGGATGTTAAAAAATTAA
>JAYENG010000180.1:0-9801 GCA_034721975.1 Bacillota bacterium | reverse complement strand
TTGAACTTATCACTTGAAGTTTGTCAGGCAATGTCAAATACGTTACACCGATGCCATATTTTTTAACTTTCTCCTCTAAGATTTTAAATTTCACACCCAAATCATTTTCTTCATGTCTTGTGAAAACAACATGCCTCAAAGTGTGAATACTATGCTCAGTCTTTGGCTTTTTATAAGCAGTTGCATTCATGATGACATCACTACCCACAACCAAGTTGACTTGTAAATCTCCAAAATAAGTCTTTAAATTTTCTATATCACTTTTGTTGGCTATATTGACTTGCAAATCCCTAGGGAATACGTAAATATCAAATTCGTCAGCTACAGACATTTTTATAATCGCTCTTCTGATAAGATTCGGTTGAGTTCGCTTCGACCATGAGAATTCATCGACAGCAAGATAAACTTCAAATCCTAAATCTCTAATCCTTTTAGCAATTTCTTTATGACTCAAACTAAACGGATCAAATGCTCCCGGGAAATATGCAATATTTTTATTGTTTTCTATTTTTAATTCTCCATAATGAAACATATATTCAGAGACAAATCTATATAGATATTTTATCCCAGCTGCATTATTTAAAAAGTTGAGTTCAACACTCTCATCGTTGTTTATCAACAACGATAATAATTTTTTGCCGATTATCTTGAAAATTACCGATTTCTCTTCTAAAGTTATCAATTTAGAATCAAAGATATCTTTTCCCAGCACTCTTATAGCCATCTGATTCACTTGTGGTTCATAGCTGACATAACCGTTCATTATTATACTTAATAAATTTTTCAATCTTTCTTCGAAGACGTCCTCAGATTCATTAAATACATGTTTATACCTCGAATAATTAATTATGAATACTCCTGCCGTTTTAAGAATCAAAGTACTTAGTTGTCTATTCGATTTTTTTATTTTGACTTTAAAATCTCTAATGATTTCATCAAGTTCTTTAGGTTCGATATTAATCAACATAATTCCTAAATACTCAGGAATATATTTTGTATACTGAAAATTTTCAAGTTCAAGCGCTCTTAATAATTCAATTGCAAGTTCAGTTTTTTCTTCGAAAGAAAGGTACTCGGTCAGATACGTCAATCCTTCACCAATTGAAGTTCTGACTTCTTCATTATTGACGATTTTCAACATATTGCTGAAGTGCATTGCTGTATAAAAACCTTTTGTATCTTTGTTGTATATTCCATACTTCAATAGGATTTCAATTTGAATTTTCTTTGAAATCATTGTTGTTCCAACTTTTAAATTACTTAGAAACATATCCGATGAACCTTCAATATCGCTATAGATAAATTCATCACTATTTCGAATACCTTCATTCTGTGAATCAAGGAGTTTGATGTTTTTTATGATTATATAAGCTTCGGTTTTATCCAGTTCATTTAATCGATTATAAAACATCGATAAATCTATCTCTTTTCGTAATGTTTCATCTATATAAAGCAAAACAGTGCTTAGTGAATCCCACGCAATAAGACGGATTTCAATATCTTGATCATCCGTATACCCAATAATCCTATCGACAATATGTTTTGTCTGATCATACGTCATCATATAGATTGGAAGCACTTTAACAATGCCTAAATAATATTTTATATACTCATTCATTTGACAATATGGTTCTACTGTATCTAAAACTATTTGAGCTTTTTCTTGTTTCACTTCTTCTTCAATGCTATTGAAATACGCTTTAATCATCGATTTAAGATTCCTCGAAATAATGCCGCGATGTTTTTCAATGATTTTTTGTTCTGGATTTAAAAAATAATCGATATACTTCACCAACAAATCATCAGATGTAATCTCTTGGGCTGAAAGCACTATCGTTTCTGGTAATTCTTTGCGCATTTTTTCATTGAAAGTTGCAATTAATTCTCCAATTATCTTGGCAGATTCTATTTGAATATCCTCTTCAGGAATTATTAATCTTTCATATAAAAACTTGATAACCATCAATTTTTGCTTCTGAGTTAAATAAGTATTGTATTCTTGAATAATATTAATATACCCTCTTAAGCTATCGATGTTATCTATACCTCTTGCGTTTTCAAGCATTCTATTTAAAGAGTCTTCTGTTTTCAACATATTCATAAGTTTGATATTATGACTTATCGACAAAAATTTAGTCCCCTCTATTATCTCTTGACCCTGCACAAGTGAATAATATTTTCTTTTAGGCACAAAAATTTCATCTTTATCGATATCAAAATCAGGATTCAAATTTATTTCATACCGCTTTAAAAAACATTCAAAGTCTTTTAACTTCGCGTAAACTTTGTAATAACGATTTCTCTTTGCTTCATCTACATTGTCGAGCTTATTCAGTATGACATCGAAAGAATCTTTTAGATTATAGAATTTCATTTCATTTTCAGGACCTTGTTTGACCCTGAAATCACAATAAATCAAAAGCAAAGATTCAATAGTCAAATTATCTAATTCCAAATCCCAAGTCGAATGGTTTATTGCAATATTTCTGATATATACAATTTCTCTTTTCTTGAACCATTCTCCTGAATAGTAATAATGATAATAGGCAACTTTGTGTGCTTCTTCAGGTTTACATCCGAATTTTCCAATATCATGTCCTGCTGCCGATCCCGATACCAACCCCAAATCAATTTCAATGTCCTTAAGTTTAAGCTGCCGCGCTATATTCATAGAAATATGATGTACACCACAAATATGATCAAGGGTATTATAACCGATGACATCTTGATTGAGCTTCATCATTTCATAAACATAATCACAATTAAAAGATTTCAGAAATGTTTTATACTCAGCTCTAGAATCAAATAATTTATACTCGGCTTTATCCAATAAATTTAAAGGATATTTACTAGGCCATGTATCGCATTCGCATTCTGTTTCAAACCTGAAAATAATTTGAAACAATTTCAGTGCAAGTTCCATAATTCCATAATTCTCTTTAGTTGTAAACATTTGAACTGCATCAGGAAAAGATTTGCCAAGTGAATAATGGTAGATATAATTCAAGACATTATCCTCATTCACTTTATCATCTTTATTTAAAGACATAATAAGCCTGCGAAACGCTTTAAAAACTACAGTAGAATTAAAATTCTTCTCAGAAATACAGGTATTTATATGAGTATAGAATTCATTGCCGAATATATAGTTTTCTACTAAATCATAATCTAATCCACATTTCTGTAAAAACAACGGATTGAGAACTTCGATTTTTATCTGTTCAAAAACTTTATTAGAAATTTTATGCATATTCATCCCTCCATCTCTACATATATATTATCATATTATATTAATAGTATTCCCCAAAATCAATAATAATATTCCTTTTGATTTTATAAAAATATATAGTATAATGACTCTGAGGTGAAAACATGGCAAAATTTGATCTATTTGAAATTAAAAAGAAATTGGATGCAGAAAGAGTTCATAAAGAAGTGAAGGAAACTATCGGACAAAAAATCTTGATGATTTTTGTTACTGCAATAGCCCTTTCAATTTTTTATTCGTTTTTATTGACTTATGAATTTTCTAACGTTGTCAATTATTCTATACTCGCTTTATTTGTTGTTTTGGTTATTCTGAGAGGAGTGCAAGTGTTTACTCAAAAAAAATAAATCCTGTTATACAGGATTTTTCATTTTATAAGATACTATTTCAGCTCCTATCATGATTATCAAAGAATTGATGTATGTCCATAATGACAGTAGGATAAATGCTGAAATACCTCCATATACAATGGAAATCCTTCCGAATTTATTAATAGTAAAAGAGTATATTATCGCATTTAACAACCAACCTGAAAGTGAAAAAACAGCACCATAGAAAGCATCTTTAAACTTCACTTTTATATTTGGAACTCCAATGTAAATCGCGAGTATTATCAAGAAAAACGAAATAACAATAATCAACCATTTGAACATTTGATATAATTTCAAAAAATTATCTGGAATATTTAAGAGTGGATTGAAAAATTCCAATATTCTAGTACCTATTGTCGGCAGAAATAAAAACAATGCTATGATAATTATCAGCAACAATGTATAAAGAATACCGATAAACCTTAGATAAAAATAATTTCTATTTTCATTTACTTCAAAAACCATGTTCAATGATTTCATCATAGCGTGAACTGCTTTAGATGAAGACCATAATGTAATTAACAGAGAAAGTGAAATTACACCCGTTGTGTTAAATGATATATTGTCTATATAACCCGATATAAAATAATTAATATCTTCTGGTACAAATATCTCTGCAAATTCATTCAGCATTTCTGAATTTAAAGACAGTTTACCAATTACAGTGAATAATACTATTAAAAAAGGAAATAAAGACATTGTGAAAAAAAATGCCATTTGACCACTGTAAGCTTGGATATGATGGTTTTCATAATTACTTTTTATGCTTCTAAATATATTCACTGGTTTCACCCCTAAAAACATTATATTTCATTTGTTCAAAAATTCCATAAAAATATTATTATTTTAACAAATAAAAGGAGGATTTTAAATGAAAAACGGAAAACTTATCTTTTTAGTGATAATTATTGTAATTGCCGTTTTTGCAGGTATGCAAAGTTATTATTTTCTAGAAAACACCGAACAAGCAGTTGTCCAAAGATTTGGAGAAGTTGTTAAAATTAACACTGATTCAGGTTTGAATTTCAAAATTCCATTGGTCGACAGAGTAACCATCGTCAAAACCAACGAAATAAGAAGTATTCAATACGGTTACCGTCCAAAGGATGACCCGACCAGTAAATCAGCTGCAACTTACACTGATGTGACCAGTGAGGCGATTGTACTGACAAAAGGTTCTTATTTGGTGAATATCGGTGCAATAATCCAATATCGAATTACCGATCCTGCTGAATACCTATTTAATGTCGATGATCAAATCGGTACTATCAGACTAGCTTTCGAAACTGTTTTAAGAAGAAACATGCAGAACAAAAATCTTGAACAAGCATTGATCAATAAAGAAATAATCGCAACAGAAATACTCCCTGAATTATCTAAAAAATTATCTAGATATGGCTTGGGAATCACTATTACGGATGTAAAGTTCACTGATGTTTTACTCCCTGAACCGGTACAATTTGCTTATGATGATGTTAATAATGCCGAGAATCAAAAAACAGAATACTTATCAAAAGCAGAGAGATACAAAAATGAGAAACTTCCACAGGCAAGAGCAGATGCATATCAAAGAATTCAATCTGCTGAAGCATATAAAGCACAGAAAATATCTCAGGCAAAAGGCGATGTCGAAAACTTTACACAGGTATATGAAAAGTATGCAGTTGCAAAAGACATAACAAAAACACGTTTATATCTTGAGACAATGGAAAAGATTTTAAGAACAGTTCAATATAAGTATGTTATCGATATGGACTCAAGTGGTACAATCAAGTATTTGCCTCTCAATCCTGATTCATTAAGCAGAGGAGGTAGTGTAAATGAATAGTAATAATTTCAATACTGATAGGTTTAAAAACAAAGCAGAAGAAGTTAAAGCTTCTTCTAAGAAAATTATGAAATATGGCGGTCTATTTCTTATACTCATACTGATTTTAGGAAGCTTGAACAGCTTTTTATATATCGTTGCAGAAGATGAAGTGGCTTTAGTCAAACAATTTGGTAAAATTTCAAAAGTAATCGTTGATGTAGATAATACATTAGCTGAAGAACAGAACACATTGATTGCCAGTTTTTCTGACATAGAAATTATCAAGAAAAAAGGATTGTTCCTTAAAATTCCTTTTATCACTCAAATCGAAAAGGATTCAAGCAAGCTGAACACGTATATTTCAAGCTCTGCCAACATTAATACTAAAGATAAGATCAAATATCAAATAGCTATGTATGCTCAGTGGGAAATTACTCACCCTGGATTATTTAGATCTTCTATGGGAACAGTCATTAAAGCAAATAGCGTTATCGATGAAATCGGTTATGCTGCTGTTATAGAGAAAGTAAACAGTTTAACTTCTAGGGAGTTTTTAACCGACAAAGATAAACTCACTGCCATATTGGAATTGGCAAAATTAGAACTCAATGAAGATTTAGCATTAAAAGGTATCGCTTTAGAGGATATACAGGTCTATAGAACAATTTTACCACCATCTAACATTGAATCTACTTATAATAAAATGATAGCTGAACGTGAAGCAATTGCAGAACAAAAAAGAGCTGAAGGTTTAGAATTATATCAAAATACAGTTTCTGATACAGATAAAGAAGTTGCTACCATCAACGCAGAATCTATTGAAATATCTGAAAAGATTCTTGGTGAAGCTGATGCAACCGCTTTAGAAATTTATGCAAATGCTTTCAGTGTAGATCCGAGTTTTTATGAATTCTGGAAAAGTTTACAATCCTATGAAAATGCATTTGATGAAAATACAGTTATTTACCTTGATAGAAACAACGATTTCTTAAAGTATTTTTCAAGTAATTAATTTAAAAAAAAGCTGGAGATTTATTTCTCCAGCTTTTTTATGTGTGTTTATAATCATTTCTAATTTTATTGAATAAATCTTCGTATTGATCGACATCCAGTGATTGTTCACCATCCGACAGTGCATTATCCGGATCTTCATGAACCTCAATCATAATTCCATCTGCTCCAACCGCTATAGCAGCTAACGACAATGGCCTAATCAGCTCCCTAATCCCCGTGCCATGACTTGGATCCACTATCACAGGTAATCCAGTCTCTTTTTTCATAATCGGCACTGCTGCCAAATCCAGTGTGTTCCTAGTATAGTTGTCAAATGTCCTGATACCGCGCTCACAAAGAATAATGTTCTTGTTGCCGTGATAAGCGATATATTCAGCCGCCAATATCCATTCTTTGATAGTAGCACTCATTCCTCTTTTCAGCAGCACTGGTTTATTTAATTCTCCCGCCGCTTTAAGTAAGGCATAGTTATGCATATTTCTAGATCCGATTTGAATTATATCGACATACTTGCATAACAATTCAATATCTGATGCTTCCATCAATTCGGATACGACTGGAATTCCTGTTATTTCGGACGCTTCTTTCAAATACTTGAGTCCCTCTTCTCCCAAGCCTTGAAAAGAGTAAGGACTTGTCCTCGGTTTAAAAGCCCCTCCTCTTAAAACGTCCACACCTATCGCTTTCAATTTTTTTGCAAGTTCAACGATCTGCTCACGTGATTCTACTGAACAAGAACCCGCAATGACAACCGGCTTCTCACCACCGAAAACAACATCTTTGACCTTGACTTTTTTTATTTTTTCTCCATTTAAAATTATATTACTCATTTTCTATTATTTTAACTCCTTGTCCTTCGATTTCACTTAAATATTCATCGATTCTCTTATTATTGATAATGATATCTTTGTTTATTTCCTGTAACGGAATCAATACAAATGCTCTTTCAATTATTCTTGGATGAGGAATTGTTAAAATCTCATTATTTATTTTTAAATCACCATATAAAAGAATGTCGATATCAATTGTCCTCGGGCCCCAACGAACCTCTCTTTTTCTTCCGAGCATGTTTTCGATTTTTTGTGTTTCTCCTAGTAATTGAACCGGACTTAAATCAGTCTCTATCTCAAGACATACATTTACAAAACTATCCTGATTCTCATAGCCCACAGGATCAGTTTCATAATAGGAAGATTGCTTGATTATCTTGATTTTAGAATTTTTCGAAATATATTCTATAGCATTAGCTAAATACTCTATTTTGTCGCCGATATTGCTGCCCAAGCCGAGATACACTATCTGTTTCTGCATATTTCCACCCCAAAACTATGATATGTTCCATCTACAGGTGCTTCAGGTTTCAGCACTTCAACTTTAATTCCATTTACTAAAGAATATTTCATTAAAACAACCTTGCTGATTTCTTCAGCTAATTTCTCTATGAGGTTGTATTTATCGCCATGAACAATTTTTTTTACATCCTCATAAACATCAGCATAACTTACTGTATCCATAACATCGTCACTTATACCGGCCGCTTTCAACTCTACAATCAACTCTATACTGATTATGAATTTCTGCCCCAGTCTTTTCTCTTCTTCTAAAACACCGTGATAGGCATAGAAAATCATATCATTCATTGATATCTTATCCATTAAATAGTACCTCTTAATATAGAATCCATTACTTTTACCATCCTAAGGTGCTCTTTCACATCATGAACTCTAATAACTTCACAACCTAATAAAATACCATATGAATTAGTTCCCAAGGTACCTTCCAATCTTTCATCTGCTGGAAGGTCAAGAATTTTTCCAATCATCGATTTTCTTGAGGTTCCAAGTAAAACTGGAAAGCCAAATGCTTTTATCTCATCCAATCTACTCATGACATGCACATTTTGCTCTGGAGTTTTTCCAAACCCGATACCCGGATCCAATATGATATTCTCTTCCTTTAAACCATTTTTCAATCCTAACTCAATCGATTTCTCAAAAAAGAACTTCATGCTCTCGATAATATCCATTTCATATACAGTATCGATTTTATTATGCATTAAAATTGACGGAACTTGAAATTCAGCCGCGATTTTCGCCATATCAGCGTCCTTTTGAAATCCCCAAACATCGTTGATTATATGCGCACCGTTATTCAATGCTTCATA
The DNA here is from genome assembly GCA_034721975.1 of Bacillota bacterium. GTDB lineage: Bacteria > Bacillota > Clostridia > Peptostreptococcales > Acidaminobacteraceae > DAOURC01. The sequence continues at coordinate 1,174 of JAYENG010000180.1, read as the reverse complement.
TGCGACATTCGCCTTATAACTGTCTATAGAAATCAAGGTATCTAAATTTTTAGAAATTTCCTTGATGACAGGTATAGTCCTCGATAATTCCTCTTCTGAATCCACTGATGAAGAACCGGGTCTTGTTGATTCTCCTCCCACATCTACGATATCAGCTCCATCCAAAACCATTTTTTTTGCATGCGATAGAGCTTTCTCAACATCATTAAACTTACCACCATCTGAAAACGAATCCGGTGTCACATTCAATATACCCATTATCAAGGTTTTTTCACCTAATGCCAATTCTTTTCCATTAGCTTCCATTTTTCGCTTGATTGATTTTTTCATTATCAAAAGATCACCTCATACTAATCAAATTGAGTGCTTCTGCTCTACTTTTCTCATCCGTTTTTAAAATACCTCTTACAGCAGAAGTTATTGTTTTACTACCAGGTTTCTTAACCCCGCGCATAGCCATGCACATATGCTCAGCCTCAACAACTACAATTACACCATATGGGTCTAGTTTTTCCATAATGATGTCAGCTACCTGCGATGTTATTCTCTCTTGCAGCTGAGGTTTTCTGGAAATCGTCTCAACCACCCTCGCGAGTTTGCTTAGTCCTGTCAATCGTCCATTTTTTGGAATGTATCCTACATGAGCCTTTCCAAAAAAAGGCACTAAATGATGTTCACACATGGAGTACAACGGTATATCCTTGACCAATACAAGCTCGTTGTGTTTTTCATCTTTAAATTGCACATCGAGATGAAGCGATGGATCTGAATCGATGCCGCAAAATATTTCTTCATACATATCTGCAATGCGTCTCGGTGTTTCTACTAAACCTTCGCGATTCGAATCTTCGCCAATCGCTTCCAATATATCCTTTATTGCATTTTCAATTTTTAATTTATCCATTTTCATTACCCCTTTTACTATAAATTTCAATCAATTTTTTAATCCAATCATTTTCTGTAGAACAATATGTTTTTTCGCCTATCTGTTTAACCGGCATTACTCCCATAATGGAATTTGTCAAGAAAACCGCATCTGCTTTTTCTAAATCTGATGAACGTATATCTTTTTCAACAATTTTACAAGACTTGTCAGCTAATATTTTTTTCCTGATGATTCCTGCTAAACATCCACTTTCTAAAGTCGGTGTAATGATTTGATCTGCAAGAATCA
>JAYENG010000179.1:0-1759 GCA_034721975.1 Bacillota bacterium | reverse complement strand
TCTTCCTCTAAGCAAATTTCACCTTTTACTACAGCATTAATTGTCTTGGGAATCAATATAATTACAACTGCTGCCAATAAAACAATCAAACCATATGCACTGTATTTAAAAACAGCTATTTCAGTCATATGATACATAAGCATGGTTGCGATGGCCATCGCCGATATCGGGAATGAATACGCCCACCACGATAGATAAAACTTGATCTTAGACAACATCTTATACTGCGTAAAAATAAATGTCGTTAGAAACAAAGCGAAGTAGTATAGTATCCTTGCAAAACTATCGATTTGATGGGTTAGTTTCACATATGCTATAAATCCAATCGCCGCCGGTGAAATAAGTATTGCCAAAGTAGGTAATAGTTTTTCAGGTAGCGGATGGAAAAAAATTATTCTATACATGAATATTGTAAATAGCACAATCCAGAAAATCAATCCTATGCTGTAAAAAAACCATGAAATTTCAGGGTTATAATGCTGAACTCCCGCCACTGGGATAAGTATGTTCCCCACTACCGGAATAAACCATGCCGGATTGATGTGCTTGATTTCAAACTTGGGATGCATCATCCAAATGGAAATCACTTTATACGTAAACAACGCGTGAATTATCGTCCCGACAATCCATAGTACTTTTGATGTCATCATGTCAATGCCTAAAAATGCGATACTCAATAAAAGTATGCTGATGGAGATGGCCGGGAAAAAACTTAATTTTACTGGGTTTTCAAAATCTCCTACTACTTCATGAGGATATTTAATAAGTTTTAACAAATATATTAAACTGATAACAGCAAACAATGCTATTGTAATCGATATTATCACAGTATCAATTTTATAAGGAAACCCCATAATCTCTTCTGCTTTTTGAAAAACTATCGCTAGACCTGTCAATCCTAAAATTATAGAAAATGCCGATATTGGAAAAAACTTTATTCTTTCTGAATTCATTATTTTATTTCTCCTTTTATACTTTTAAATTTGGTTATTTCATTCTACATACGTTTATATAATTAGTAAATAGATAAAGTTATTTTAATGAATTTGATATTCATTCTCATTCTGCAATTAAAAAAATCTTCCCTTTTACTAGGAAGATTCGATATTCATATGCAATATTCTTCATCAGGCTTCATTATGATTACTTTTGAATCCTTTACCAATGTCTTGAATTCTTCAGGAGAAGCCTTGATTAAATCAAAAGTGTCATAATGAATCGGCACTACTTCTTTCGGTCTAATAAATTCAACAGCTTTTGCCGCATCCACGATATCCATAGTGAAATTGCCACCTATCGGTATAAACGCAATGTCTATTTTTTCATCTTCCAACAATTTCATATCCATCGTCAATCCCGTGTCTCCGGCATGGTAGATTTTCTTACCATTTACTTCTATCAAAAATCCTGAAGGATTACCTCCATAAATCATTTTCCCTTCATCCATAATCGATGAACCATGTAGTGCAGGTGTCATTTTCACTATGCCGAAATCCAATTCCACTCGTCCCCCTATATGCATAGGATGAACATTGACAATTCCCTTGGATGAAAGATAATTGATGATTTCAAAGTTGGAAATTACTTTTGCATTCGTATTTTTTGCAATTTCAATCGTATCTCCAAGGTGGTCGCCATGACCATGTGTTACGAAAATATGAGATATATCTTTGAAATCACCTGGTTTGCTTTCAGCTTGAGGATTTCCATTCAAAAACGGATCGATAAGCGCTTTAAAACCATTACTTTCAATATAAAA
>JAYENG010000178.1:0-1759 GCA_034721975.1 Bacillota bacterium | reverse complement strand
CTGTAACAGCTTTTTTTTCCATATCTTTATCATACTCCTTTACGATTGTACCAGGGATATCCATGGTATTTAATCCGATGAAGATAGGCACTTTATATTTGTGGCCCATCTCAATAGCTCTTACATCGATAATTCCAGCCCCAAGGCTGGCCATTTCCAACATCTCATCATAATCCAACGATTCTAATTTTCTTGCTTTAGGGTATTTTCTAGGATCTATAGAATAAACTCCATCAACGTCTGTGTATATTTCACAAGAAGCATTTAGTATGGCTGCCAATGAAACTGCAGTTGTGTCGGAGCCACCTCTACCAAGAGTTGTTATATCTCCATTTTCTGTTACACCTTGAAAACCTGCCACGACTAATATTTTATCTTCAGAAAGATAATTCAACATATTATTTTTATCAATAGAATTAATTCTAGCTTTTGAATGAGTCGAGTCTGTTTTAATACTCACTTGAGAACCGGTCATAGAAATAGATTCGCTACCAAGCGCATTTATTGCCATAGAAAGCAAAGCGATAGTGACTTGCTCACCAGTGGAAAGAAGCATATCAAGTTCCCGTTTATCTGGATTAGGAGTAATTGATTTAGCCATGTTCAATAGTTCATCGGTGCTTTTACCCATTGCAGAAACGACAACAACTAAGTTATCACCTTGATTTTTTCGATTCACTAATTTTTTGGCAATGCTTTGTATTTTTTCTATTGATTCAACTGAGGTTCCTCCAAATTTTAATACATTAATCTTCATAGTGAATAATTCCTCCCATTAAAAAAGCTATAGGCATAAGGAAACCCATAGCAAATAAACTATACTTTCCCCATATGTCATACAGCACCTCTTAAACATCTTGGGTAGATAGTTAAGACAGTCTCATGCCTATTAAGCATAATCCCAATGATTCATTAATCATTTCGGCAGAATCCCATTTCTTATTAAAGTACTTATGTCATCTGCAGCCTCTGTATAACATAGATATTAATTTTTCTTAATATAACAAAGTATTAAGAATAAGTCAAATATTTATACAAGCATACTAATATATATAAAATTATTTTGGTTATAAAAAGTATAAATGAGAAGGTAGTGGAAATAATGAAAATCAATTAAAAGATAATTTTATTATCTTTTAATTGATTTTTACAGGATATAGCGATATTACAGTAGAAAGCGGTGAATATCAAAAATTTACAATTTAAAAAGAGCCTAAATTATATAATATGCTTTTCAATTGTTATGATTTCATAGTATTATACTAGCGAGGAGTTGATCAAATGAAAAAAATCATTCTAGACGTAGATACAGGAATCGACGATGCCATTGCCATTATCCTTGCACTTGGATGTAATGACATCGATGTACTTGGGATAACAACTGTCAGTGGAAATATCCACGTCGATAGAGCAACGCTGAATACAAAACGATTATTGAAATTTTTAAATAGAGAAGATATAAATGTATACAAAGGCATGAGTAAACCTATTCAAAGAGAATTGGTGGATGCATCTCATATACACGGTAAATCGGGGTTGGCCGGACAACTTGAAGATATTGAAGTGGATGAATATGTAGATGAGGATGCTCTGAAATTCATTGAAGAGCAGATTATATCAAATCCCAATGAAGTAACGATAATCGCCACAGGACCACAGACGAACATTGCAAAGCTTTTAGAAATAAAACCTATGCTTGCAAAATTGATTAAGTCGATGATTGTAATGGGTGGTGCGATCAGCGTTAAAGGAAATTGCA
>JAYENG010000177.1:0-9954 GCA_034721975.1 Bacillota bacterium | reverse complement strand
TCTGAAAAATGTGAAAAGCAACATATCGAGCTCAAAAAGGCATCGGGAGGAACACCGTCAAAACTTTATGATACTTTATCATGTTTTTCTAATCAGATTGATGGAGGGACGATTATTTTTGGAATTGATGAAAATTCAGGATATGAAATAGCAGGAGTGTACGATGCCCAAGACCTTCAAAAGAAAGTGATGGAACAATCCTTGCAAATGGAACCCGTTGTAAGACCGCTGTTTACGGTTGTGCAGATACAAGAAAAAATGGTCGTCGGTGTAGAAATTTCTGAGTGTGATATTTATGATAAGCCGTGTTTTTATAAAGGTGCAGGAAAATTGCGAGGATCTTATATTCGTGTTGGTGATTCTGATCAACGTATGACTGAATATGAAATATATAGTTATGAAGCATTTAAAAGAAGAGTGCATGATGAACTTCGTACTATTGATAGAGCGACATTAGAAAATTTATCTAAAGACAATGTAATGGAATATTTGATAAAATTGCGCAGACAAAAACAGAATTTAGTTAATCTTAAGGATGAACGGCTACTGGAAACTCAGGGTATTTGTCAAGATGGTCTTCCTACATTGGCAGGATTGATGCTATTCAGTGAATACCCACAAGAATTTTTTCCGCAGCTTAGTGTTACTGCAATGGTGGTGCAAGGGAAAGCTATTGGGCAGCTTGGTGATGATGGTGAACGCTTTGTAGATAACAAACGTATTGAAGGTACTATAGCACAAATTTTAGAAGAAACATTGGCTTTTGTACGAAGAAATATGAAAATAAAAACTATAATAACAAAGGATGGAAACCGAGATGATAAACCTGAGTATCCAATAAAGGCATTGAGGGAAATTGTATTAAATGCTCTTATACATAGAGATTACAGTATGCATACTGATAGTTCGCCTATACGCTTGATAATGTATGAGGATAGATTGGAATTAGAAAATCCAGGTGGTTTGTATGGCAGAATAACTGTAGATAATTTGGGGAAAGTAGCTGCAGATACCAGAAATCCATATATTGCAGGAGCTTTGGAAATTATGATCGATACAGAAAATCGATTTTCTGGTATTCCTACAGTAATAACAGAACTTAAAAATGCTGATATGCCAGCTCCGATATTTATTGACAGACGTGGAGTGTTTAAAGTTGTTTTCTATAAAAGGGCAGTTATTGAAAATAAAGATGCTGATATGCAGCAAAAGATACTAAATTACTGCATTACACCACGGTCTAGAGAGGAACTCGCAAAGAGATTCAAATTTGAAGCAGCAACGTATTTTATAAAAACATATATTCAACCGTTAATTGAAGATGGGAAAATAAAAATGACTTTACCTGATAAACCAAAGAGTAAGTTTCAAAAGTACTATTCATAAATTAACGGTGCCTGGCGAAGATATTCAGATGTGCAGTGACAACGACAGAATTCTAAGTATCTAGATAGCGTTCTTGTTGTCTTTGCGTTTGACCTACCATCGAATCGGATATTCGGGTTAGGTCATAAACATTCGGGCAATTTAACTTCGTTGGAGAAATCTACCGGAGTTTTAATTTATGCATTATGATGCGTGAATACTATTTGTATTATTATTTTGCATAATAAGTAGTATGATAAAATAAATACGAACATCATAAATTTTGCAATGGGAATGACAAAATTTTACATAGATTGGAAAATTGATTGCATAACATATGAACTTAATGCCTATTACAAAGTAGAGATGGTATGGTTTTATCATCGAAAAAAATACAAGGCAAGATTATTTGTAGAGAACGAATATAAATGACTGATTTTCAAATGGTTAAACTGTAGAAGTCAAAGAAGAAGCTTTGACTCTAATGAATTCAACTCAATTCTAAAGGGAGATTCATCACCAAAAACTGAAACATATGCAAGGATATTTGACTTTGGAGCCAAAGTGCATCCTACTTTGTCATAGTTTAAATAGTAAAACAAATATTGTAAGAAGGGAACAATTATATAATATGGAAATAAAAATTCTTGGAACCGAATCATTGGGAGTTCGTGGGCTCAGTTGTGTTGTTGAAATTGAAAATAGAAAAATATTCATAGATCCCGGGATATCATTAGGATATATTAGGAATGGATTGATGCCTCATCCTGTTCAAATCGGTGTTGGGGAAATTATCCGCAATAAAATAGTAGAAGAATTAGAAGATGTGACAGATATAGTTATAAGTCATTTCCATGGTGACCACATTCCTTTGTTGGATGCCAATCCGTATCAGCTTTCCATAAATCAAGTAAAAGGAATACCAGCGGAGTGTAAAATTTGGTCAAAAAAATGTGATATGTCGAACACTAAAATGAAACAAAGAGAACAAGCGCTTATTTTGGGATTAAATAAAAATATTTGCGAAGCTAAAGGCCAAGTGGACGACTCGTTGCTTTTTTCAGAACCAGTACCGCATGGCGAGGAAGGATCACATTTTGGAAATGTGACAATGACAAAAATTACTGATGGAAAGACAATATTTGTCCATGCTTCAGATATTCAATTTTTAACGGACGAAACGATAAATAGAATATTAAAGTATAAGCCGGATATAGTATTTGCTAGTGGTCCTCCGATTTATCTTAGTGATTTCACGGAAGATAAGTTGGAAAAAGCCTGGAACAATGCGTTGAAATTGGCTGAAGGAGTGGATACCTTGATTATTGATCACCATTTGATCCGTTGTGAAGAAGGTCTTGGTTGGCTTTCAAAACTTTCTGAAATATCAGGGAATCACGTTATATGCGCAGCAGATTATATGAAAGTTCAAAGACATATGTTAGAAGCAAGAAGAACACAATTATATGATGATATACCCGTAGCGGATGGTTGGCATCAACTTTATGCTGAAAATAAGGTTAATACAGATGAATATTTAAAAATTGCAAGAAGAAAATATAAATGGTTTAGTTATTGACAGGTGCTCACCTATGGATATTCGGATATTTGAGCAGATTCTGAGAATGGAATCTGCTTTATTAAGTAAATGAACAGAATTGCAATTCGAATTGTAAAATACGATTGACAGTTATTCGGATTTCGAGAAAAAATTGTCGTGGTCATGCTTCATCCACGTCTCTTTTTCTTTTTTGTGAATTTTACTTTCTGTTTCTTTTATAAAATATTCGGCAAGTTTTTTTCGTTCTTCAGGAGTCAGTTCTTTTTTCATGAGATTCACCTCTACCTTATAGATACCCAAAAATTCGCATGGGAAATATTTGTGTGCAAACAAAAATTGTGCATCTTGGGACAAACAGCTAATGTTAAAAGAAATAGGGTCTTTTCATATGTAGAATACTTAGAAATCATGTGAAAAGTTACCTGGCTATGCTGCCGGATACGGAATTCGGATAAAAGCATTTGACTAGACAGAAATAGTATAAAATGATTAAATATAGGTATGGAAAATTGAATGTTTGGAAATGAGGGATATAATGAAACCACTAATAGGACTGACGTCGTATTTAGTTGATCAAGCTGAATTCGGGAAAGAAAGAGAAAGAGGTTTGCCCGGACAAGATATGCTTATGTCATCGATGGATTATTCGAGAAGTGTAGAAAAATCGGGAGGTATCCCACTAAATATACCTGCAATTCTATCAGATGATTATATTTATGAAGTTGTTAACCGGATTGATGGGTTGATATTAACAGGTGGTGGAGATATCCATCCTAAGTTCTATGATCAATCTGTTGAAATCGGTTTTGGCAAGTTGGAGAAATATAGAGATGAATTTGAAATGAAGGTTTTAAAAGCTGCTATTGAAAAAGGAATTCCAATTATGGGTATTTGTAGAGGATTTCAGCTTATAAATGTATATTTCGGAGGCACATTGATACAGGATTTAAATACGCGCTTATCTACGATAGTTGAACATGTAGGCATTATGTTGCCTAGATACGAGATTTTACACCGAGTTGATTTTACTGATGGATCTTTTTTAAATGAAATATTCCAAGTTGAATCAATAGATGTAAATAGTTTTCATCATCAAGCTTTAGATAAATTGGGTGAAGGAATTGAAATCGTCGCCATCTCTGAAGATGGAATTCCAGAGGGATTGATTCATAAAGATTATAGCAAGATATTTGCTGTACAATGGCATCCGGAAATGATGAGTGAGGTTCATAAGGAGCAATATAAACTGTTTGAGCATTTAATTCAAATGTCTATGGGAGAGTGATATGAAATGTCTATTAAAATAATAACCGACAGCACATCGAATATTCCAGAGAGTTTGCTGAAAGAATATGATGTTTCTGTTGTTTCATTAAGTGTAGTTTTTAACGATGAAGTTTACAAGGAAGTAGAGATCAGCAATGAAGACTTCTATAAGAAACTGAAGGAAAGCAAGGAAATGCCTACGTCGTCGCAGCCGTCAATAGAAGAATTCTATAATATATTCGAACAAAGCATTATTGAAAAACAAGATATAATCGGGGTTTTTATTTCATCGGATATGAGCGGAACTTTTTCAACGGCTCATTTGGCCAAAAATATGGTAATCGAAAAATACCCTGATGCAAAAATAGAGTTGTTGGATTCGAGGTCAAACTGCATGCAATTGGGATATGCAGCACTGATAGCATGTAGATTGGCAAAAGAAGGGAAATCGTTTTCCGATGTTGTTGAGGGAGTCAAGGATAACATAAAGCGAAGTAAATTTGTTTTTATTCCAGATACATTGGAATATTTAAAAAAAGGTGGAAGAATAGGCTCTGCGGGTGCTTTGTTAGGCTCTATTTTACAGATAAAACCGATTTTAACAGTAGCGGATGGGAAGACAGACGTTCTTGGTAAAGTTAGAACAAAAAAACGTGCAATAGAAAAAATGGTGGATCTTCTAATAAAAGATATTCAAGAATTCGGTTTGGGTGAAGTAATAATTCACCATATCAATTGTGAAGAGGAAGCTAAAAAATTAGCTGAATATATAGGTGATAAAATAGAACAAGTGATTTCGGTTTGTCCGATCGGACCGGTAATCGGTGTTCATGTAGGTCCGGGCACAGTGGGGATAGCGTATTATACAAAGAATGATTTAAGATAAATGAGTTGGAAAACAAGCGGTACAAAAAATAATATTCTACTGTTCGATGTAGCGGTGAAGACATTGGAATAGTCTTGGGATAAACAAAAGAATTTTAAACGGGAAAGTAAAACAATATTGCTTGAATGCGATAGGGAGATAGAGGGAAAAAAATGCTGAGTGAAAAGAAGATAGTTGTGATTTTTACAGAAGACGGCTTTGCGTTGGATTATGAACCGTTAGGCAAAAAAGACAAGATAGATTTGCATTTGCAGGAAATTTTCCACGAATTATATATGGATGACCATATGAAAATGATGTATGAATTCGGATTCTGCGATAATGCGGATAATTTTTCTGAGTCGATGAAATACCTGTATGATGTTTCATCCGCCTTTGTAAACAAGATAACTAAAAAACCCGAGATTGAGTTTACAAGAGAGAACGCTGAAATAAATCTAGATGAAGATGTTTCTGCTGTGCTTATGGAAAAACTGCCCTATGCAATTGGCATGGAGTATGTCGACGGAAAGTGGATAGAGAATATGTTTTCCGGTCTTCTTGGAATTTTCTCGAAAGATATAAAGGAATATAAAGGAACGGTTTCTGAGTATTTTAAGAATAAGAATAACAAGATCGATATTGCGGGAAGGGTTTTTTTCCATCTTGTCGAGAATAAGGATGAAGTTTATCCCTTTGCATTTTTGGCGACATACAGCAAGAAGGACGAGGACAGAGGCAAGGCGATGCACATGCCTCTTAAAAATGCTCTTATAGAGTTTAAGAACGAACAGGAAAAACTCTTGAAGCTTCTTTCGACTGTGAGCAAGGCTGTAGCTAAAAGTGATTTCATTGGAGAAATAGTGGATAATGGAGAGATATTCAGTCCGCTTAAGTTTACAATGGATGAAGCATATATATTTTTGAATGAGATTAAGACATACGAAGAATGCGGCATTTTGTGCCGGGTTCCAGACTTTTGGAAGAGAAAACCGAATAGAATAAAACTCTCAGTCAGCATAGGTGATAAAAAGCCTTCGAAGGTGGGAATGGATGCTCTGATGAGTTTCGACCCTCATGTATCTATGGGAGATGAAAAAATATCTGAAGAGGAGCTCAGGATGCTTTTAAATCAAGCTGAGGGATTGGCTCTTTTGAAAGGCAAATGGGTCGAAGTGAATCACGAGAAGATAAGACAGGTTCTTAGTGCGCTTGAAAAAGCGAAAGGACTCGCCAAAAGCGATGCGTTTACAGTGGCCGAAGCTATAAGGATGCATTTGGATGTAAATAAAGCCATAGACGCCGATACCGATATGGATATCGAGGTGAAAAATGGACGATGGCTCGACGGATTGTTTGACAAGCTGAAAAAATCGGGAGGATTGATAAGTGTAAGTACTGGATCGGAATTTACAGCGACACTGAGACATTATCAGGAAAAAGGTCTTTCGTGGCTTTACAATATGTACGAACTCGGTTTTGGAGCATGTCTTGCAGACGATATGGGACTTGGAAAGACGGTTCAGATCATTGCGTTATTGGAATATTTAAGAGATAAAAAAGATGTTCCGTCGCTTGTGGTGGTTCCGGCATCTCTCATGGGAAACTGGGAAAAAGAACTCTCCCGATTCGCCCCTGATATAAGATATAAAATGATATATTCCAAGAAAGATGCCTTTGACGATGAAGAGGTTTTCGACGTTGTATTTTCAACTTACGGGATGGTGTCGAGAAGGGAAGACATAAGAGATAGAATGTGGAATCTTCTTATACTCGATGAGGCGCAGGCCATAAAGAATCCCTCGACTAAGCAGACGAAGGCTGTAAAAGGAATAAAAGCAAAAGGGAAGATAGCCTTGACTGGAACACCGATAGAGAACAATCTTTTGGACCTTTGGTCTTTGTTCGACTTTTTGAATGCGGGGCTTTTGGGTACGGCTTCGGAGTTCAAGAAATTCATAAAAGAGCAAAGAGATTATCAGAAGTTAAGAAACATAGTAAGTCCGTTTATGTTGAGGAGACTCAAGACGGATAAAAATGTAATAAGCGAACTTCCAGAAAAGGTTGAGATAAAAGAGTATACGACTCTTTCTAAAAAACAGGTTGCTCTTTACAACAAAACACTCAAAGAGCTTATGAAAAAGCTGGAAGAATCAGAGGGAGTGCAAAGAAGAGGCACGGTGCTTGCGAGCATATCCAAGTTCAAGCAGATATGCAATCATCCCGACCATTTTCTATCACAAGATGGATTCGATTTAAAAGACAGCGGAAAGTTCGAAATGCTGAAAGAGATAACTCAGACGATATATGAAAAAAGAGAAAGAATTCTGATTTTCACTCAGTACAGGGAGATGACAGAACCGTTGGCGAAATTTCTCGAAACCGTGTTTTTAAGAGAAGGTCTTGTAATTCACGGAGGAACTCCGGTGAAAAAAAGGACGCAGTATGTAGATATGTTTCAGGGAGAGGAATATGTGCCGTTCATGGTGCTTTCGCTGAAAGCGGGAGGAGTGGGGCTCAACTTGACAAAAGCCAATCATGTGGTGCATTTCGACAGATGGTGGAACCCGGCGGTAGAGAATCAAGCAACGGATAGAGCTTTTAGAATAGGACAGGAAAAGAATGTAATAGTGCACAAATTTATTACAAAAGGTACGATTGAAGAAAAGATAGATGATATGATAGAGGAAAAAATGAGTCTTTCAAATGATATCATAGCATCCGGCGGAGAAAACTGGATTACTGAAATGGATAACGAGAAGCTCTTTGAGATCTTTTCGCTTGAATAAGAGGGAATAGAATATGTCATATTATAGAAAATATACATCCGTATCGGATATAAAGAGAAAAGCCGAAAAACAGATAAAGGACCTTAAAAAAAAGGATCCAAATATATCTCCTATAATCATAGAGGGAAGGGCAATCGCAAAAACGTGGTGGGCGAAGGCTTGGAATAAAAATCTCGAAAGCTACGCCGATTATTCCAACAGGATAGGACGTGGAAAGACGTATGTAAGAAACGGCGCTGTAGTTGATCTAAGGATTAAAAGTGGAGTGGTGAGGGCGAAGATACAGGGTTCTAGGAAAAAACCGTATGAAGTCGTTGTGAAGATAGATCTTATGGCAGAAGAGAACTGGGATGAAATCTTAAAGATATACAGTCATAAGATAGAGAGTTTTGAATCCCTTGTTTCAGGAAAATTTCCAGAGGAGCTTGAAGAAACATTTACTGTCAAAGGCAAAGGATTGTTTCCATCTTCAGATGAAATACACTTTTTTTGCGATTGTCCTGATTGGGCGTATATGTGCAAGCATGTGGCAGCGACTCTTTATGGAATAGGAGCAAAATTCGATGAAGATCCGACACTGTTTTTTGTTCTAAGGAACATAGATTTCAGCGAGCTTTTAAAGAAATCTATAGACCAAAGGATGCAGGATCTTCTAGAGAAATCCAATGTGAAAACAGGAAGGATTTTAGAATCTGATGATGTATATTCTCTCTTCGATATAGATTGAAAATGAGACATTCGTCATGAAACGAATTTATAACTGTTTTATCGATCGGAACGGTAATCCATATTCATAGTAGCTCCATTAAATAGTTGAGGATGTTGCACTTTTATTTTGTTTTATTGAATATTATTTATGAGTTTGGATATTATAATAATGAATAAAGGGTATGAAAGTAAAATGGGAGAGATGTGAAATGGATAAATCGCTTAAAATCAAATATGCTGCAGGATTGGTCTTTGTCGGTGTGGTGACAGTTGGAATTTTGAAAGTGTTGAAGGAAGTAAATGATATTAAAAGAGATAAAGACGAAAGTGTGATTTTTTCTGGTAAGAGGATAAAATTCGACGACGAAGTATTTGAAGATAAATCTTACGGAGTTATGTGCGGAGGTTTAGAAATCGATCTTTCAAAAGCTTTACCTTCAGAAGAGGATATGGACTTGTGTGTAACCGGAAGAAAATCAGGCATAGAGATAAAGGTTCCACAAGAGTGGAATGTAAAAGCTGAAGGGGCATCTGTAAGAAGCGGAGTGTCTGTTATGACAGAATATGACGAAACAGATACAGAATCGCCAAAACTATTTGTAAATTATGATATCAAATACAGTGGATTGAAAATCAAGTATTCATCGACAGATGAATGATCTGCAGGTGAGAAAACCCTAAATATGATGCGTTTGCAGCATAAATGCAGTAGATAGAATCGATTCTTCGGAATCGGTTTTTTTCTGCTTTAAATTTGTTTGAAATATAAACCTACGCAAAAGGTTTAAAAGAACGATGTAGTGAAAAAGCGCAAAGAAATGAATTGGATTCAATGTTTGTAAAATATTGATAAGCAAACGATCAACGTATACGTGCGTTGGTATTTTGTGACGGTGAGTTCATATCTGACAAAAGTGATTGCAAGTAGCTGCAACGAAAGAATATCTATCGTAAAAAGCAGCTGGAAATACTCAGTTTCAGTTGTAAAAGACAATCTGATGAGCTTTATGAAACAATAATGAAATGATTTGTTGACTTCACGGGATTTAAAAATCCTAGTGGAGTTTTTATAATTACATATAGAATAAGACTTGCGGTTGATAGCTAAAAATCGGACCATTAATGAAGAGAGAATAGTTTAAAAAGTGGATATTTTGTTTGTTGAAAGAAGGCTGCTATAAGTGAAAATTGCATTGATATACATTTCACCAAATAAGACAACAGGAATAATCACTGCTAAGCTATGCGACGAGTTAGGAAGATTTGGTGAAATAGAAAAAATAAACTTGGGAGATGAAAAATTTCATAACATCGAAGATATTGACCCTGCCATATTTAAAGATATAGATGTTATAGGTTTTGGCAGCCCTGTATTTCATTTAAGAATGTTAAAGCCGATG
>JAYENG010000176.1:0-10059 GCA_034721975.1 Bacillota bacterium | reverse complement strand
GGTTCAAACATTGTAGTAAGTTGCTGAATGGATGCTTCGAATTCTTCATCGAAGTAATCAGCAGTCTTATCTAATATATCATCAAGGGTACCTGATTCTTCCCCTATTCTGATCATGTTGTCCACCATAGGTGGAAATAATTGCGACCGTTTGATTGGAAGGGCCAGTTCCTGTCCTCTTCTTACCTCGTCGCGGATAATCAATATGCCTTCTTTGTAGATGACATTTCCGATGATGCTCGCTACATTCTCAAGGGCCTGCAATAAAGGCACCCCACTGTACAAAAGAGTCGCAGTGGTTCTTGTGAACCTAGTCGTTGCAATCATCTTGTTGAGTTGTTTCAAAAGCGGAAATTTCAATTTGAATCCATCGATAGCCTTTCGACCTTCTTTGGTATTGCTGTATATCTTATAAAATGACACTATTGCTACAATCACCATAATATGGATATACCAATAGTCTTTAATACTGTCGCTGATGCCCATGACGAACCGAGTAATTCCCGGCAGTTCCACTCCGGAACTTTCAAACATCGATACAAAGGTCGGGAATATGAACGCCAGCATGAAAATCACCATCACCGTCGCCGCAAAAGCGAGTATAATCGGATAAACCATGGCTCCCTTTATCTTCCTCATGATCTTGGCGTCCTTCTCATAATGAATCGCCAATTTCTTCAGCACATCGTCCATGGCACCGCTCAGCTCTCCGGATTCAATCATGTTGATCATCAGACCCGGAAATACATACGGATGCTTCTTGAGAGAATCCGAGAAGGAATTTCCCTTCTGGAGATTCTCGTATATATCATAAAGTGTTTTCTTCATGGTTTTGTTGGTCGTCTGGTTCATCATGATGTCGATGGAATTTATGATGGGCATTCCTGCTTCCATCATGGCACTCAACTGCTTGCAAAATACAGCCAGTTCCTTCGATTTGCTTTTCCTTTTAAATTCAATCTGAATGCCGCCGGTTTTTTCAACCGCCTTTATGGAAATCGGATAATACTTCTTCTCATTGAGGTATTCCACGACGTCCCGTGTTGACCTTGCGGTCATTTCAGCGGCAAAGGAAGTACCGTCAGCTCTCATAGCTTTATATTTGAACTTTTGCATATCTTCCCTCCCCTACTCAATAAAGCGTCTTTTTAATATTATCTGGATCAAAGGCATAGAACATCGCCTTATCTTTTGAAATTTCAGCATTCTTGTACAGTCGTTCAATAGCCTTGTCCATCGATACCATACCATACTTGGCTCCCGTCTGGATGACACTCGGAATCTGATATGTCTTACCCTCTCTGACAAGGTTTCTAACAGCGTTGGTCACCGTCAACACTTCAAAAGCTCCAACCCGTCCCACTCCAGATTTCTTTGCAATAAGCTGTTGAGAAATGATTCCCTCCAGCACTGCAGCCAACTGAACTCTGATTTGCTCCTGTTGATAAGGCGGAAACACGTCGACAACCCTGTCGATAGTCTTTCCAGCACCTAGTGTATGAAGCGTGCTCAGTACAAGGTGACCCGTTTCGGCCGCCGTAATAGCGATAGCGATGGTCTCCAGGTCTCTCATTTCACCGACAAGAATAACATCTGGATCCTGCCTTAGAGCCGCCCTAAGGCCATTGGCGAAACTTTTGCTGTCTGAACCGATTTCTCTTTGATTAACCATGGATTTCTTATGATTATGAAGATACTCTATCGGATCCTCCAGTGTCAATATATGTTCTTCTCTCTCTGAATTTATAATATTGATCATGGAAGCTAAAGTCGTCGTTTTACCGCTTCCTGTAGGCCCTGTTACAAGAATAAGACCTCTCTTTTTCTTGGTCAGCCCACGAACCGATTCCGGAAGCCCCAACTCCTCAAGATCAGGAATTCTGCTGTTGACCACCCTAAGCGCCACGGCAAGACTACCCCTTTGAATATATGTATTCACGCGAAATCTTCCAACTCCCGCTTTTGAATAGGATGTATCTAATTCTCCCTTTTCCTCCAACATCAATTTCTGCTTCTCAGTCAGTATCTCATTGACAAGCTCTTTAATTTTTTCGATTTCGAGTACTTCTCTTCCCGGCATAGGAACCAATGCACCATCGACTCTCATCAACGGCGGCACCTTCACCGTAAGATGAATATCCGATGCCTTTGCTTCAATCGCTTGGTCCATCAACTCAAATATCTTCATCGATCATCATCTCCCTACTAATTAATCTCTAATCTATGCTATAAGTAAGTCTGAAGAGTTCATCGATTGTTGTCACACCATTTAGAACAAGTTCTATCGCACTTTCCCTCAGAGTCGCCATACCTTCATCAATAGCTGTCTTCTTGATTTTATCTGCATTATCTTCATTGTCGATAAGTTCTTTTATTTTCCTCGTCGCAGGCATTATCTCATGTATTGCTGTTCTGCCCTTGTATCCCGTATCGTTGCAGTAATTACAACCTTTTCCTCTATAAAGTCTTGTACCCTCAGGTACACCTATTAAAACAGATTCATCGTGATTTGCATGATATTCTTCCCTGCAGTTCGTGCAGATCTTCTTGACCAGTCGCTGCGCCAGTATTCCTGCAATAGAACTAGAAAGCAAGAAAGGTTCGATTCCCATATCCACCATTCTCGCAACGGTAGACGATGTATCGTTGGTATGGACCGTACTGAGTACAAGGTGACCTGTGATAGCGGCCCTGACTGCGATTTGAGCTGTCTCGCTGTCCCTTATCTCCCCGATCATGATTATGTCGGGGTCCTGTCTCAGAATCGATCTCAGTCCCGTCGCAAAACTTAGTCCGGCCTTTACATTAACCTGTGTTTGATTTACTCCCAATAGTCTGTACTCCACCGGATCCTCTACCGTGATGATGTTCTTCGCCTCGTCATTGAGTTCCGACAATGCCGCATAAAGCGTCGTCGACTTACCGCTTCCTGTAGGCCCTGTTACAAGAAATATCCCATAAGGGCTCTTTATTATTTTTTCAAAACTCTCAAGATTCTCGTCAGAAAATCCCAAATCTTTCTTATTCATCATCTGAGCACTTCTGTCCAGAATACGTATAACTGTCTTCTCGCCGTAAATAGTCGGAAGAATGGAAACACGAAGGTCTACAGTTCTTCCCTCCACTTCAAGCTCGATACGGCCATCCTGCGGAATACGCCTTTCAGCGATATTCAGCATCGCCATAATTTTGATTCTAGTCACAATGGCTGAATGATAAATCCTAGGTGGTCTTGCACCTTCATGAAGTTCTCCATCTACGCGGTACCTGATCCTAAGCTCTTTTTCGTATGGTTCTATATGAATGTCACTGGCCTGCATTTTGACTGCGACTTCGATGAAATTATTTACCATCTTTACCGCCGGTGCATTGTTGATTTCCGCTAACAGCTCTTCGTCTATGACTACCGAATCTCCAAAATCAAACGTATCAGCCATTTCTTCGTATACATCACTAGATACGATGCCTTTGTAATATCGGTTGATTGCACCCTCGATCTCTGTGGAAATCGCTATATACGGTTCGATCTGCATGTTGGTGGCTAATTTAACATCCTTGATCGCTATGATATTGAGAGGATCGACCATCGCTAACTTGAGACTATTCCCCACCTGCTCAAACGGCAAAACACCGTGTTTTCTAGCCATTTTTTCGCCTATGAGATTGGGGATTTCCTGAGGTATATCCAAATGCTTGAGGTCTATATATTCGATGCCCATCTGCTCTTCAAGAATTCGAACAAGTTGTTTTTCCTGTACATACCCCAATTCAATTAAAATCTCACCAATTTTTTTATTCTCTTTTTTTTGAATTTCCAGCGCTTCCTTCAGCTGAGTTTCATCAATCAATCCTCTATAGATCAACTCATCCCCAAGCTTGGAATATCTTGTTTTCATAGTGTCCCCCCAATGAAGTTATGTAAAATAGAAAACCACCCCCTGTCAAACTTCAAACATTTTATGGGGGTGCTCTTTGCAGCAGTTCACAGAGTACCTACAATCAACCCCGGAACTATGCATCTTTAACAAGTTAAGCCTATTATACCTCTTTAAACCGTAGAATTCCATCGGATTTTCACAATTTTCAAACAATTTCACATTTTTTTAAAGAACTTTAATACCTTATCGCCATTAATCATACAAATAAAATACGATTATCACGTATTCAAATCCATCATGATAAACTCATCGTTCTCCTCCACGATATTGAACCCCACTCTCGAATAAACCTTTAAAGCTCGTTTATTGAAGGGTTCAACAAGAATCCGAATGATTTCTCCAGTATAGTCATAATATTCAATAGCATACTCGATACTATCAGAAACAAAATCATAACTAAGCCCTTGTCCAACTATCAACGGATTAAGACCATGACCCACTTCTAAAATATCGTCTTTAAAAAAACACTCTAAATAACCTATGATTTCATCGAACTCATTTAACCCTACAAAGAAATCATACCCTTTTTGATCAAAAAGTTGATTGATTGTAGTCAACCTGTCCTCCATATCATAGCAGGAAAATTCATCTTCATATTTCCATTGAACTATATAATCAAAATATTCTTCATTTATCAATTCAAAGTGATACATAAGCTCCACCTCTTACTTCTTTTTACCCAATATAAAAAGAAAAAAATCACAAAACAGCAAACTTTAACACCAAATAAAAAAGCAACTGCCGATTATCACTAAACAGCAGTTGCTTTTATACTCTTTTTTAATTTTTTTACTCTATACAATTCTAGCATTTTTCAACGGCTTATATAACAAATCGAAAATAATCAACGAAATAAAAAGTTCCGGTATTAAATGCGAACCATTATAAATCATCGAATATGGTATCGGCGACTGACCTTCTGTGCATACATACCGAATACTACAACACCGGATATAACGTGAGCAATAAACCGAAGAATAATTCCATGAGTTACTGCCATCATGGTTTTTGGCAATTCATCGTTTTTTTGCGAAGAATCCGACTATCCCCAAAAATGCGAACGCCACTACGTAATCAAACAGAATCGAGACAATATAAATTTAAGTGACCCATAAACAGCACCGACAAGTATCCTTTTTTCCCACCCCGTCTGAAAACAAATATAAATATGGGAATCCTACTTCCAGCAGTTATAGAACCGCCATTCGGCATTTGCCACACCTTGACCAAACTCAGCACATAAGCTAAGGCGATCATCATCGCTCCTTCAACCAACATCTCGACTTTTTTGTTTTCATCTTGATTTCTCCATTTAAACACATGGAATCAAAGCACAATTGCGTTATTTTAAAAAACAAGTAAAGCCACGTTCAAAGTGAACATGGCATTTCCCTCCGCTAGTTTTATCAAGTTCAGGTTCAAAGTGTTGTTTACAACTCTCAGCCTTTAAGGCACCCCCATGTGAATCAATTATTTTTTCATTGTAATAATATCAAACAGCTCTAGAAATTTCTATATCAATCATAAGGTTTTCTTCATAAACAAGGTTCATATTAGTAGTCTTTTTTCATTATTGTTCAGCAAATATTCAAATTAATACTCTACTTCCGGATACATTTTTCAATATAACTATAACTACTGACATTCTTTTGAATCCTTGGTTTAAAAATATTTTTATATTCAACACAATGAGCATCTTTGCTTACTTTGTAAATCTAGTTTTTATTTCTTAATCTCTGGACAGCTCTTCTAATTAAGTTTTCCTGAGTTTCTCGATTTGTCATTTTCACTTTTTCTATAATTTCATTAATATAATGTATCTCATTTGATGTTCTAATCATAACACAGCTTCATTCTGTCGTTTTTGTATAACATTTAATTTTTATGAAAATACGACAATACTATTTGGAGAAGTCTATTCTCAACTCGAATCTCATTTATCCAACAAATCGAATCAAGCAAAATTTAATATTGTAAATGATACATAGTGCATGATAATTTTAAAAATTTTTTATCAACACTTAAATCTAACAGAGCCTAGAATAATTATTAAAGAGGTGGCAATTCAGCCACCTCTTGTATTTTAAAACAATTATTATAGAATTTTTTTCATTTCCACGATCGACGGTTTGTCTTTATTGAGTTTGTCAGTAATTTTTCTAATGGCTATATAGGTCAGTGCCAAGATTGAAAATCCTACCATCAATCCATAAAGCTCAAAATTCGCATAACCTTTTGATTCAAAATAATTTATTGCCAAACTCAAACTGATGATCAATATGACAAGCGGTATTGTATATATCACAAAAGAAGATTTAATTAGATTTTTTGAATTCACTCCAACTTCAACAAAATCTCCTTGCTTTGCCAGAAGGTTGTTGTCTATTTCAACACGAACACTAGGAACTTCGCAATGCGCTTGGCAAGTCTTGCACTTATCTCCACATGAACCTGTTTTTCTGACATCCAATATGACTTTGCCGTCTTTTTCCCCAATGACATAACCTATTTTTTCCTCCATGAAAAGCCCCCTGCATATTTATCTAACCATCATATATTATCATAATTGATAGCAATTATCAATTATTCACTTCGCTCTTTCATATTGTTTCGGCCATCCTTTATAGTCATATTCCAATTTTCTTGCCGCCTGCAGCACCCAATAAGGATTTCTCAGAAGTTCTCTACCCAGATAGATAAGATCCCCTCTGCCGTTTCTAATGATTTCATTGGCCATATGATGATGTTCCAATAACCCCCCTACGATTACAGGCAAATTTGTCTTTTTCTTGACTTCCGTTCCATATGCAATTTGATAACCTGGAAAAGTATCAATCTTGCAATCTATAACTCCACCAGAACTGACGTTGATTATGTCGATACCATAATCTTTTAACATGTTTATCATAAAACTGATATCTTCAGGTTTATTTCCATGATTGTCGTATTCATAAGCAGATACTCTTAAACCGAGAGGTTTTTCATCTGCCCATTCTTGCCTGATTCTTTTAACGATTTGCTTCAATATGCGAATTTGATTTTTAACCCTTCCACCGTATTCGTCTTTTCTCTCATTGCATAACGGCGATAAAAATTCATTGATAAGATATCCATGCGCTCCATGAATTTCAATAAAATCAAAACCAGCTTCTTTAGCTCTTCTTGCGCTTTGTCCAAACGCTTCAACAACTTCTTCGATATCTTCAAGGGTCATTTCTCTTGGAAGAGAATATTTAAAGTTAAACATAATAGGACTTGGAGCTATGACATCTTCACCCGTTTCATTTTTTCTCCCGGCATGAGCCAGTTGAACTCCTATTTTCGCTCCGTAAAGATGCACTTCATCAACTATCCGTTTCATACCTTCAATCTGAGAATCATCCCAAAGACCTAAATCATTAGCTGAGATTCTTCCTCTCTTTTCAACCGCTGTAGCTTCAACAATAATCAATCCCGTCCCTCCGACAGCTCTGGCATTATAGTGACAAATATGGAAATCCTTCACTTTTCCTGTCTCGTCAGAAGAATACATGCACATAGGAGGCATTACAACTCGATTCTTTAATTTTAAATCTTTCACTATCAATTCATCAAATATATCAGACATCAAATTCCACCTTTACAAAATAAGTTCTAAAGTCCTAATCTCTACCCTGTGAAGGATAAAACATTAGAGCTCTTAGTTACCCGATAAAAATTTAAAACCATGACCAAAAACTTCTCTTACCATGCTTACAGTGAAAAAAGCATTTGGATCGATCACCGCAATATGTTTCTTTAGTTTGATAAAGTCTCTTTTACTCATTACAGCATTTAAAACCTTGATGTTTCTTTCTGTATACCCGCCTTTTGCTTCATATACCGTCAAGCCCCTATTTACATCGTTAATGATGAAATCTTTAATTTCATCTGTGTGGTTAGTGACTATCGTTATCAAGTGCTTGCTATTGAATCCCTCAATTAGGTTGTCAATCACTATTGAGTTGAGTATTATACCGAGCATAGCATAAAGTCCAAGTTCGACTCCAAAGGCGAATATCGCCCCTAAAACAACAATGAAATCTGCCAGCAGAAGAGATTTTCCCATATCAACACTATAATACTTATTGATAATTCTAGCGATGATATCAGTTCCGCCAGTTGAAGCATTTTGATAGAAGACAATCCCGATTCCTATCCCCCCTATCAGTATACCAAAAAAAAGATTTAAAAAAACATCATCTACTATCGGTTTTGTTACCGGTAGAAATTTTTCAACAATCGTAATTACTGCCGATAGGGTAAAACTCGAATAAATAGTTTTAGCTCCAAATTCTTTTCCTATGAATACAAATCCTATGATCAGCAAGAAAACATTGAAAACCAACAAGAGAATTCCTCTTGGAACCATTGGAAAATAATGATTTATAACCATAACAAATCCCGTCAACCCACCGACTGCGAGATTCGATGGAAACAAAAACCATAATAGTCCAAAAGAGAGTATTAGAACCCCTACCGTAATCCATATATATTCATTAATTTTTTTTCTCATAATTTGACTCCTCTCAAAATAATTCAACCTATCTATCATAGCAAATTTTCTAATTTAATCAAGCAAAAAAACCCCGCAACTGCGAGGTTAATAAATTATTGACCATTTTCAATATCCAGTTCCATTTTTTCAAAAATATAATTATACTCTTTGTATAATTTTAGCCCCTTCGTGGTCGATATTCAATTTCACTATCTGCCAATCTCTAAAGGACAACTCACCAAGGTATTGATTTCTTTCAGCCATTCCTATGACAGTCGGACCTGCTCCGCTGATAAAATTACCTAATAATTTAAGTTCATTTAAATATTCGATTAATTCATCATATCCGTCGATCAATTTACTTCTATAAGGTTGATGCAATTTATCCTCTAAAGCTACTTTTAAAAATTCTTGCCTACCAGACATTAATGTTCCGACAAGCATAGCTGCGCGAGATACATTATGAACTGCATCTTCTAACGAAATAGTCTTAGGCAATATTTTTCTTGCCTCTTCTGTTGAAATTTTGAAAGGAGGAATAAAAGCATAAAAATCATACTGATCCTTGATGTTCAATTTCATAAATTCATTTTTATTATTCACAGTTGTAGCTATTGTCAATCCACCGATAAGAGCTGGAGTAATATTATCTGGATGTCCTTCAATTCCCATGGCGATCTTTAGTATTTGACCGTTGGGCAAATTCTTGCCTACCATTGTCATAGCACCTAGAATACCCCCTATTATGCAAGCGGCACTTGAACCCAACCCTCTTGAAATCGGTATGTTTTCCTCGGTGCTGATTGAAACCCCTTTAGGCTGCACATCTAAATATTTCCATGTAGCCAACATCGCTCTGTATATCAAATTGTTTTCATCTGCATATTCTGGATTGATATCTTCAAATACCACGCCAGATTCAATTTCCTTAAAAGTAATTACATTATCGATACTTAGAGCCATTCCCAAAGTATCAAATCCTGATCCAATATTCGCACTAGTCGCCGGTACTTTTACTTTAATCATTTATACTTCCCACCTTTAATATTTCTTTAATTGTTTTCTCTATCTCATTTATACCACATATTCTATGGTGTTTAATCTCTTTTTCACTGATATTTACTAATGATTTCGGTATTGATTTTTTACACAACTGCGAAATCTTGAAATTAATACCTTCTACCTCAACTCCATCAGTATTTATATCAAGCCCTTTTAATATAGACTCTCCAAATTTATATGGGCTCGCTGTAGACACAATCAGAATATTCTCTCCCAAGTTCTCTGAAACACTATACGCCACCGCAGTATGAGGATCCAATAAATAACCTGTCTTTTCAAAACAAGCTTTTATAGTTTTCAGCGTCTCTTCTTCAGTTACATAATCAGCAATCATGATTTCCTTGATCGCATCAACCAATTCTTTTTCAATTTCAAACTTCTTGTTTTCTTTAAGGTTGTTCATTTTATCTTTAATCAACTGTTCATTTCCATCGGAAATTTGATAGATGAATCTCTCTAAATTCGAAGATACCAATATATCCATTGAAGGCGATATGGTTTTCACAAAATCTCTATCGGTATCATATTGCCCTGTATTGATAAA
>JAYENG010000175.1:0-43490 GCA_034721975.1 Bacillota bacterium | reverse complement strand
ATAAAATGGATTAGAAGTTGTATAATGATTGTTGTATTTAAAGGAGGTGGTTAAATGGTAAAGAAATTTATGAGGTATATATTTGCGGCTTTAGGAGTCGTTCTTGGTTTGGGGATTGGAGTTTTTGCCCTAAGTTTTAACATGTTTGACTTAGGGGAAAACATTACTACAAGCTCAATTCTTATTATAGCTTTTATTGCCGTTATTACTGGAATTATATCTTTTTTCATTTCACCGTTAATTATTCGATTAATTCATAAAGCTATAGAGTATACGGAAGTAGAACTTTCCAATATTCCACCTTTTCAATTGGTGACAGGAGCTTTTGGGTTAATCATTGGACTTATAATTGCATATTTTATTAGCAATATTTTCAGGATTTTTCCTATACCCATTATTGGAGTAATATTGACGGTTATTACGTATTTGTTTTTTGCATATTTAGGAATTAATCTGGCAACTAAAAAATTTACAGATGTTTCAAAGATTACTGAAATATTTAGAAAACCTCAGTCTAAAGAATTTGAGAATTACGGAGGATTCAACCCTAAAATTTTGGACACAAGTGTTATTATAGACGGGCGTATTTCGGATATTGTAAAAACAGGTTTTATAGAAGGACCTTTCATTATTCCGGAGTTTGTGCTAAAAGAATTAAGGCATATTGCAGATTCAGCAGATAGCCTTAAAAGAACAAAAGGTAGAAGAGGTCTTGATATACTTAAGGATATACAAACACAAATGGATGTAGAAGTTAAAATTGTGAGTACAGATTTTGAGAATGTTGAAGAAGTAGATATCAAATTGTTGAAACTAGCTGAAAAAATGCATGGAAGTGTGGTTACAAACGATTTTAATCTTAATAAGGTTGCAAAACTTCACGAAGTGAAAGTGCTTAATATCAACGAGCTTTCCAATGCTGTCAAACCGAATGCGATTCCAGGTGAAGAAATGGAAGTGTTCGTAATAAAAGAGGGTAAAGAGAATAACCAAGGTGTTGCTTACCTAGATGACGGTACTATGATTGTTGTAGAAGATGGCAGAAAACTAATCGGAAAATCTCTTAAAGTGGTTGTTACAAGTGTGTTACAGACTCCAGCTGGTAGAATGATTTTTGCTAAGCCAAATTAAAGGACCTTCTTGGTCCTTTTTTAGGAGGAATTAGAAGATGTATAAAGAGTTCAAAGTCATTGTTGTAGTGCCTGCCGCCGGTAGCGGTAAGAGAATGAATAGTGACAAGAATAAATTGCTTGTTAAAATAGGGAAAGATACCATTGTTGAAAAAACTCTCGATGTTTTTGAAAAAAACAAGTATATAGATGAAATGATCGTTGTCACAAATGACAGTGAAATAATTAATATTGTCAGAAAATTTTCGAAAGTTAGAAATACTATCAGTGGTGGCGTTACAAGACAGGAATCTGTTTATAAAGGTATTTCGAGTATTGAAGAAGATGGAATTGTTTTAATTCATGATGCTGCAAGACCATTTATAACTGATGAGATTATAGAGAGAGTTATAGAAATGACACATTTATATAAAGCCTGTATTCCTGCAGTTAAAATTAAAGATACTATTAAAACAATAGATGGGAAGTTTATTTCTAAAACGTTGGACCGGGACAGTTTGATTAGTGTTCAAACCCCACAGGGGTTTAGGCTAAACATTCTTAAAGAAGCGTATGAGCTCAAGAATAGTTACCCTGCAACAGATGATGCAAGTTTGGTAGAAAAACTTGGATATCCTGTTTTGGTTGTCAGAGGTGATTATAATAACATTAAATTAACAACTACTGAGGATATAAAACATGCTCGTTCTATCGGAGGAGTGAATGATGTGAGAATTGGCATTGGATTTGATGTACATAAATTAGTAGAAAATAGAGATCTGATTTTGGGTGGGGTTAAAATACCTTATGAAAAGGGACTTTTAGGACACTCTGATGCAGATGTTTTAGTACATGCCATTATGGATGCGGTTTTGGGATCTATTGGCAAAGGAGACATAGGAAGGATTTTTCCTGATACGGATAATGATTTTAAAAATATTTCCAGCTTGTTATTACTAAAAGAAGTCGGTGTTATTTTAGATAAAGAAGGATACAAGATCAATAATATCGATGCGGTCGTTATAGCTCAAAAACCCAAAATATCACCTTTTATCGAAGAAATGAAAAAAAATATCGCTATGACTTTAAATGCAGATATCAGTCAGATCAATATCAAGGGGACGACTACAGAGAGACTAGGTTTCGAAGGAAGAGGAGAAGGAATTTCCTCTCAGGCAGTTGTAATAGTTGACAATAAATAATAAATTGTTTATTATAAAAACAAATTATCGAGTAAATGTTATGAATAGGAATAGTAATCGAAAGAACTTTATAGAGAGAGGAATATTTAGCTGAGAATTCCTTAAGTATT
This sequence comes from Bacillota bacterium, assembly GCA_034721975.1. Lineage (GTDB taxonomy): Bacteria > Bacillota > Clostridia > Peptostreptococcales > Acidaminobacteraceae > DAOURC01. The sequence goes on along the minus strand of JAYENG010000175.1, from coordinate 41,069 downwards.
CAATTGATGAACCTGCCTGGGAGCACGCGGTGAAAACTGTGCGGATGGATTCGTTAAAATCTTTTTAAGTGAGCAATATGCTAATTAGAGTGGTACCGCGGACCTCCGCCTCTAGATATGAGAGGGAGGTCTTTTTATTTTTAAATTAGGAGTGAGAAAAATGTCGAAAGAAAATAAAGATTTTGTAAAAGAGATTACAAAAATGGAAGACGATTTTGCGCAGTGGTATACAGATGTCATTAGAAAAACGGATTTGATAGATTATTCACCTGTAAAAGGATTTTTGGTATTGAAGCCATATGGTTATGCTTTGTGGGAAAACATTCAAAAGTTTCTCGATGGAAGATTTAAAGAGACAGGTCATGAAAATGTATATTTCCCACTATTGATACCTGAAAGTTTACTGAACAAAGAAAAAGAACATGTTGAAGGATTTGCACCGGAAGTTGCCTGGGTAACTCATGGCGGCAATGAAAAATTGTCAGAGAGATTATGTATTAGACCGACATCCGAGACAGTGATCTGTTCTATGTATTCTAAATGGTTGAAATCTTATAGAGAATTGCCTTATTTATATAATCAATGGGCTTCTGTTGTAAGATGGGAAAAAGAAACGCGTCCATTTTTAAGACATAGAGAATTCTTGTGGCAAGAAGGTCATACATTACATGAAACTTATGAAGAAGCGCAAAATGAAACTTTACAAATGCTTGATATCTATAGAGAGTTATCTGAAGAGTTTTTAGCGATTCCTGTAATAACGGGTAAAAAAAGCGAGAAAGAAAAATTTGCCGGAGCGGAATCGACATATACAATAGAAGCGTTGATGCATGACGGGAAAGCACTTCAATCGGGTACCAGTCACAATTTGTCTCAGCATTTTACAAAGGCATTCGATATCACTTATCTAGATAGAAATGGAAAACTTCAGAATCCATATCAAACATCTTGGGGTGTATCAACTAGGTTGATAGGAGGTGTCATCATGGCTCATGGTGATAATAGAGGACTTGTATTACCTCCCAAATTGGCGCCGATTCAAGTTGTTATTGTTCCTATAATGCAAAAAAAGGCCGGGGTTCTAGAAAAAGCGAATGAACTTAAAAATATTTTAGAAACCAAAGGACTTAGAGTTAAACTTGATGATTCTAAAAATTATTCACCAGGATGGAAATTCAATGAATATGAAATGAAAGGTGTTCCAGTGCGTATAGAGATTGGACCTAGAGATATTCAAAATAACGCGGTTATGGTTGCTAGAAGAGATACCCTAGAGAAAGAAAAATATAGTCTTGATAGTATTGATGAAATAATCAGTGAATTGTTAGATACCATCCAAGTGGATATGTTCAATAGAGCTAAGGAAGAAAGAGAAAAGAAAACTTTAACAGTGAATTCTTTAGAGGGATTGAAAGAAAAAATGGAAACTTCTCCAGGGTTCGCGAAGATGATGTGGTGTGGTGACAAAGAGTGTGAAGATAGAATCAAAGAAGAAATGTCTGCTACAATCAGATGCATTCCTTTTGAACAAGAAGATTTAGGAGATACATGTCCTATTTGCGGTAAAAAAGCGAAACACATGATTTATGTAGCTAAAGCTTATTAAGGAGGGGTTTAAATGTCTGAGAATTATAAATTTGTACAAAATAGAAAATGTGAATACTTTCCATGTCACGAAGGAGTGGATAAAGAAAAATTCAATTGTTTGTTTTGCTTCTGTCCACTTTATATGTTAGGTAAAGAATGCGGAGGCAATTTTGTGTATACCAACGGCATCAAGGATTGCAGCAATTGTACAATTCCTCACGATGAAAACGGATACGAGTATATTATGAGTAAAATGGATTTAGTTATTAAGAGAGGCAGCGAAAAATAATGAAGTTTATTAAGAATAATCTTCAACTCATCGCTGTATCGGTAGGACATTTCACCAATGATTTTTATATGGCGTTGATTCCACCTATTCTATTTATATTTACAGAAGAATTGGGATTGACTTTAACTCAACAGGCGGCAATCGCAATGGTTATTACTCTTAGTGGAACTTTCCTTCAACCGGTAGTAGGATATTTTCTCGGTCGCATAGGAAAGACGAAGATGTTAAGCTATGGCCTTGTTTGGGTTGCTGTGGGTATGAGTATAACCGGATGGATAACTAATATATATTTGTTGATGGCGGTCATAGGAATAGCCGGCCTTGCATCTAGCGTGTATCATCCTCTAGGAAGTGCGGTCGCTACTAGTTTAACAAAAGGATCTCATGGGAAAAGCTTGTCTGTATTCATGACTATAGGAGGACTGGCAACGATGTTTACACCGTTGGTAGCGGTTCCCATGGCAACGACATATGGATTGAAATCGTTGGTGGTTTTGATGGTGCCGGGTTTCTTTGTCGCATATTTTTTTAAAATAGCGAAGATAGATGAAGTTGAATATATACCGAAGAAAAAAGAATCAATAGAGAAATCAAAGAAAAAAATTAAAATGCATAATCTTATTTGGTTTTCTTTAATAATTGTGATAGCTATATTTAAAGTGTTGGTATCACGGACGATAATAGTTTTCGGAGTTCAGCTTCTCAATCTCAAAGGAATTGAACTTATAACAGCTGGAATCATTCTATCGGTTCATTTGTTTATACGTTCTATGGGAACGCTGACAGGTGGATTTCTAAGTGATAGATTCGGGGAAAAGAAAATCATGGTGTTTTTTAATAGTTTAACTTTAATCGCATTGATTCTTGCAACTTTCACTACAGGAACGGCATCGATAGTAAGTTTTGTAGTGATAGGGTATACGCTTAATGCTACTGCGACTGCAAATATTACAATGATGCATAAAATTCTTCCGGAAAACATTACATTCGGTAATGGGATGATTATGGGATTTGCAAGTACGATGGCAGGACTTCTAATCTTATTGTTCGGTAAGATAGCAGATACTATTGGAATAATAGATGCGATTCAGCTTTACAATGTATTGATATTTATAATTGTTATCATAAGTATATTGTTACCAAAAGAATTTTCCAGCAAGGAGGCCTGATTATTAGGCTTTTTTTGTTAAAGGACTTAAAAATGTTGGGTTGGCGATAAAATATTTTCGATAACCATCCGGTTATGTTAACATGAGCATGGCGATAAATAATTGTATAAGATTGATGATGGAGAAAGTGAGGGAATTATGGATAATAAAATACAAAGAAATGATCTTTGTTGGTGCGGTAGTGGATTGAAATATAAAAAATGTCATCTTGAACAAGACGAACATTTAGCAAAGCTTGCAAGAAAAGGTATTCCCGTTCCTCAAAAAACAATGATTAAAACTGAAGAACAGATAGAAGGAATTCGTTTGGCTTGCCAACTTAGCAAAGAAATATTAGATATGGTTGAAGAAAAAATCGAAACAGGCGTTACTACTGGTGAAATCAATAAGTGGGTACATGATTATACAGTTAACCATGATGCATATCCAGCACCTTTAAATTATAATGGCTTTCCGAAGAGTGTTTGCACATCTCTTAATGAAGTTGTTTGTCATGGAATCCCTGATGAAACTGTGTTAAAAGACGGAGATGTTATAAATGTAGATGTTACTTCTATTTTAAATGGATATTATGGAGATATGTCAAGAATGTTTACCGTGGGAAAATGTTCAGTAGAAGCAACTCGAATAATCAATGTTGCGAAAGAATGTTTGTATTTAGGAATTGAGCAAGTAAAGCCATGGAATAGAACCGGAGATATTGCGTATGCAATTGAACAACATGCAAAAGCGAACGGGTTTTCAGTAGTGCGTGATTTCGGAGGACATGGTGTTGGATTGGAGTTTCACGAAGAGCCTTTTGTACAGCATTATGGATCTAAAGATAACGGGATGGTGTTGGTTCCAAATATGGTATTTACTATTGAACCTATGATAAATGAAGGAACGTTTAGATGTGAAATACTGGAAGATGGATGGACGGCGGTAACGGAAGATAGAAAGCTTTCTGCACAATGGGAGCATACGCTTAGAGTAACTGAGAGTGGCGTTGAAATATTGAGCGAGTGATTGAAATTCCACTAGATTACAGCGTGTCAATAATAGAACAACCAAGAAAGCAAAAAAATATTGCATATAATAAATAAAAACAAATAGAAAAACCACTATAGTTGAGATGCTCTCCCTGTAGTGGTTTTTGTGTTTTCAAAGTGATAAATTCAAAAATTGAAGTTCATGATTTCTTCAAATCAGGTATTCATTATATCTTTGATTTTGTCAAAATCGAGTATCTTAAATTTGTTTTTACTGTAAATCAGTATCTTATCTTCTTCAAGTGTAGAAAGGACTCTAGAAAGTGCACTTCTGTTGACGTTGAGATAATCGGAAAGTTCTTTCCTGTTAAAGGGAATAGCGATTTCATAATTGTCGCTTGTTTTCATTTCTTCGACTAAATAAAAAACAAGTTTTTGTTTAATATTCTTTTTTGTAATACATTCGATTCTTTCGCTTAAGGCAATATTTTTTTTAGCAATTAATTCAAGTAAATTCTTTACTAAAGTAGTATGAAAAAAGCATCCTATTGTACAAGGGGTGATCAGTTTCTCCTTGTCAAATAATAATATTACACTATCAACGGCCGCTTGAACAGATACCGGATATTCATCTGTTTTTGAGATGGCAATTGACTCACCGAATGTTTGAGATGGTAAAACAGCGTTTATTATGATTCTGTTTCCTGAAATATCGTCTTTGACAATATTCACTTGTCCATTTATAAGAAGTCCCACATAAACGGCTTTATCACCAGCATGCCAAATATATGATCCTTTTTTATATTTCCTTTCGCTTGTTTTAAAACAATTCATGATTATATTAATACCATTTTGATTGATCCCCTTGAAAAGCGGATAATTGCTGTAAGGGAGTGAACTTAATTTATTTTTCAAAGAAAACCTCCTTTCGTTGCATATGCAACAGAAATGTTTATTTAATTGTATTATAATTCTTATAGAAAATCAATTGATATTGGGATTCAAAGTGAATTCCAAAAAAATATGTTTTGAAAAGGAGCAATAAAATGAGTGAAATGTTTTGTTTTCAATGTCAAGAAGCTGCAAAAGGTACAGGTTGTACAAAAGCGGGAGTATGTGGAAAACCAGCTGTAACAGCTAATTTACAAGATACTTTGATCTATACTGTCAAGGGAGTTTCATATTTGGCAAATATTCTTAGAAATAATCTTGAGACTACAAAATCTGCTGATGATTATATAGTTCATAGTTTATTTATGACGATTACAAATGCAAATTTTGATGATGCGCAATTCTTTGACTATGTCAGAAAAGGGTTAGAAATAAGAAATTCATTAAAAGAAACATTGGATTCTAAAAATATTGAATTTGATAAGAATTTAGATATTTTAACTTGGACAGGCAACACTGAAGAAGAGTTGACAAATAAGGGAGATCAAAGCGAAGTCGGTGTTCTTGCTACTGCTAATGAAGATATTAGATCTCTTAGAGAGTTGATTACTTATGGATTAAAAGGTCTTGCGGCGTATGTACATCATGCTTACGTTTTAGATTATGAAAATGATGAGATTTATGCTTTCATGCATAAAACACTTAGCGAATTGTTAGATGATAGTTTGACTGTAGATCAATTAGTTGCATTGACTCTTGAAACTGGTAAATTCAGTGTTGATGCAATGCAGTTGCTTGATACTTCTAATACTGATTCATATGGACATCCTGAACTTACTAAAGTAGATTTAGGTGTAAGAAAAAATCCTGGAATATTGATTTCTGGACATGATTTGCATGACATGGAAGAATTGCTGATTCAAACAGAAGGTACAGGAGTAGATGTATATACTCACGGTGAAATGTTACCTGGACAATACTATCCTGCGTTTAAAAAATACGACCATCTTGCAGGAAACTACGGTAATGCATGGTGGCAGCAAAAAGCTGAATTTGAAACATTTAATGGTCCGATTTTGTTTACGACAAATTGTATTGTTCCGCCAAAAGGCGAAGTTGTTAAAAGAATATTTACTACTGGAACAACAGGATTCCCTGGATGTACTCATATCTTGCCGGATGAAAATGGCAGGAAGGATTTCAGTGAAATTATCAAATTAGCAAAAACTCTAGATTCTCCAACTGAAATTGAAACAGGAGAAATTATTGGCGGATTTGCTCATGAGCAAGTATTTGCATTAGCTGATAAAGTAGTTGAAGCAGTTAAATCGGGAGCTATCAGGAAATTCTTTGTAATGGCTGGATGTGATGGAAGAATGAAATCAAGAAGCTATTATACTGAATTTGCCGAGAAACTTCCAAAAGATACAATCATTTTAACAGCGGGTTGTGCAAAATACAGATATCTTAAACTTGATTTAGGTGATATAAATGGTATTCCGAGAGTTCTTGATGCAGGTCAATGTAATGATTCGTACTCACTAGCACTAATTGCACTTAAACTAAAAGAAGTATTTGAACTTGAAGATATAAATGAATTGCCGATTGCATATAATATCGCATGGTATGAACAAAAAGCTGTAACAGTGTTATTGGCGTTATTATTTTTAGGTGTTAAGGATATTCATATAGGACCGACATTGCCGGCGTTCCTATCACCAAATGTAATAAACGTATTAGCTAAAAACTTCGGTATTGCAACTATCGGAAATGTTGAAGACGATTTAAAATTGTTCTTAAGATAAAAATAGAACAGCTTTGGAATAAAAAATATATGAGCAGTTTAGAGAGAAAATTTCTAAGCTGCTTTTGTTTTGCGATATTTTAAGCAATAAGATTCTGTTTCTGTTAATCAATAATTATTTAATTGCTGAATAGGTGTCTTCGAATAATTGGGAATTAAAGGATTTACTTCATTAAGCAGATTTTTTAGTTTTATATTTTTTGATATCGCTAGATGTTATAAGCAGCAGATATAATATGTTATACTAAAGAAAAATTTAGTTGATGGGATTAGTGATAACGTTGAATAGAATTTTAATTGTTGAAGATGATGAACTGCAGAGAAAGTTATTGAATAAAACTGCATTGAGGATCAATTCTGGACTTGAATTGTATTCTACTGGTTCATTTAATGAAGCGATAGATATTATGAAATCAAATCTGATAGAAGCATTTTTCTTGGATATTCAGCTGGATGACGGAAACGGAATCGAATTGGCGAAAAAAATCAGGAGCATGAATCAGTATAAATTTGCACCGATAATTTTTTTGACGGCAGTGGCCACGAAAGAAATGGAGGCCTTCCATGATATTCACAGCTATGATTACTTGATCAAGCCGTATTCTAGGGAGAGGCTGGAAAAAGTGATGAAACCGATACTTCTTGATTATCCGGCAGATGGAAATCAAGTGGAGGAGGAAATTCTTCGGTTGGATTTTAAAGGAATTTTTCTGAATGTGAAGATGTCGGATGTGGAGTATATTGAATCTAGAAACAGGCGTATATGGATTATGACAGATAAAGAGGAAATCAAATACAAGGTGATGCCTATCAGACGGTTTCTCGATCTGTTGAATGATGATTTCATTAGAGTGCATCAATCTTTTATTGTCAATGTAAAAGCTGTTGGAGCAGTTGACTTGAAAGATCAGCTGATGACAATTAGCGGGCGAAGACGAAAGATTCCAGTTGGTACAAGTTATAAAAAGACGATTGTGGAGGTGCTAAATGAACTTATTTGAAACTACCATATTATCGGCAAGTGAATACATAATGATTTTATGCATTGTTCACGGTGTGCTAGATAGATTCAGGAGCAAGGCAATCGATAAGGTGATGTATATTGTTGTTACAGCTGTGGTTATAAGCTTGCTGGATACGTACTTGAAATATGAGATTATTTCAAACACACTAGGGAATATAATAAATTATATTCTTTTGATGATCTATCTCAGGAAAAACGAGCAAAAGGGTATGGTTTCAAATACGGTTATATTTTTTTTCTCGTATATTTCAATTATTGTTGTTCAATTATTTGTTATTGTAATACTCAGCAATGTGATGCCGTCTTTTGAGATTTCGTTCAAGTTTGGATTGATTGCCCAGGGACTTGGGTTGATCTTTATTTTCTTAGGGATGAGATTTTTGCCTGTTGGAATCATCAACCGATTCATTACAGAAAAGAATACTGCATTTAGAATGATTGTGGTTACAGTGTTCATCGTGCATTATTCTTTGATAGTTTTGTGGTATTTGGATAGCGGACATATTTTTGATAACATCATAGGCATTCTGATAATAGTATTGCTTACCGTAGCTATAAATACTTTTATTGCAAGGAGTGCGCTGATAGGAAAAATGCACGAGGAAAAGGTGAAACTTTATGATACGTATTTTCCTGTTATCGACACGATGATTGATGAATTCAGAAAGAATCAGCATGATTTTGAGAATCATATCCAGACAATCAAGTCAATGAAAAGAGAAGATTTTGAGCAGGAGGATTCCATAGAACGATATATTGGTGGGATTCGAGAGGGTGATGTTTTGAATGGTATCATTGAAGTAGAAAACAAGATACTCGCGGCTTTTCTGTACAGCAAGTATTTAGAGGCGATTGATGAGGGCATCGAAATTAAGTTCAGCATTAAAGGGACGCTGTTGAATTCTGTTTACGAGGATCATGAATTGGTTGAGATCTTCGGAATTCTTATAGACAATGCAGTAGAAGCAGCTCTAGAATATGAAAAGTCAAAAACTGTAGAAGTGCTGATCAAAAGAAAAAGCAACAAAAATGTTTTGGAAATCAGGAATCCTTTTAGCTTTATAACTGTAAATGAATTGGGAATGTTTTTTAAATTAGGATATTCGACAAAAGGGGATATCGGAAGAGGCGTTGGTCTTTATAAACTGAAGAAGTTAATTGAAAGAAAAAAGGGCACATTGAGTGCCCAGTATGATGATTCATCGGAAGAAGTCGTTGTGACTGCTGTTTATTCCTGATTTTTGAGAGACTCAGGAATTTCAACTTCTCCCCATAGAAGGCTTGAAGCTTGTTTTGTAACCAAAACAGGTGCAAGAGCCAGCATTAGAGTACCGAATTTAAAGAACAAGTTTTTTAGTTTTGTGTTTTTCATGACTTTTCACCCCTTTTATCAATATTAGTTGAATAGATTGAAAAATTATGCTTAGAGGCCCTATATAATAAATAGGGTCTTTCTTGATGATGAAAAGAATGCTGAAAATCATGATCAAGATGAAAGCCAGTGCTTTTGTGGTGACTTTGGGAATTTTTAGAGTTCTGTCGCTGCTCAAAGGAATCTGAGGAGCTAGCATCAAAATCACCAATGAAGGCAAAGGCAAGGCATAAAGTATGTATTGATACGTTATCCATTCAGAAGAAACGATTAATAACCCAAAGTATATTAAAGAAAAAAACAGGCAATTCCAATAGGTTTTAAGATGTAAACCCCCAATAATGATTCTCAAAGGAATTGTTGTAATCATTGCATATAAGAAGGGAATGAAATTGCCTAGTTTTAGAAAAATAAATCCCAGGATGACTAATTTTGACAAATCACCTCCGATTGCTAAAATGGAATATCTGATTTCAAGCAATTCGGTTTGGGTAAATGAGTTGTTCATATTCAGTTTTACAAGAATAGATAGAATAATATTTTGAATCACAATCTCTCCTTACATCAACTGGATTCAATTTAACATTTTACAAAAATAATGCAATAGTTTTCGCGCATTTGCCCTGTTTTTTCGCGTATTTGCTCTTGGGAAATTAAATCGGCGGAAAAACAGGGCAAATCGACGGAAAGGGTTGTTTGTTTATTTAAGAGTGCTAACATATGTATGACAAGCTTGTTGAAAAAATACTATGTACGTAAAACTAGGAGAAAATAAAAATAAAAAAAACAATTGCAATATTATTAGTGTTTATAATGATGATTTCATCATTGAGTTTTGCAGGAAAAAAAGATGTGATATATCAGAATGAACAAGATTCTACTGAATGTGAGACTATCTCATCTACAATTCCTTGGTATAAACTTGCTTGGAAACTATTGGTTTGATAGAAATCCTGTGTATAAAGCTTTTGAAAATTATCAATATGTAAGTAGCGGTGATATTGATTTCAACAATGGAACTATTGGACCGAATGCATATCATAAGGTTGAAATCGCGGATCATCATAGAAAAATTGATGCTTTTGCTCAAAGACCATTTCCTGATTTTTTCAATAAGATAGTTATTACGATAATGGATTCTTATGGCAATCAAAAAGCTGCTAAAAGTGTAACGCATGATCAGCATCTCTACTATACTACATCAAGCAGTGATTCTATTGGAGATTGGAAAGTTATGTACACAGAAGAAGGCGGTACAAAATGGGACTGCTGGCTTTTCTTATGGAATTCGGATGTATATACAAGCGCTTTATCGAATGCAGTTGGACCGAAATCAGTATCGATATACGACTTAAATACATATGAAATATCGGATATGCTTGTTTATATTACAGAAGATGATACTTATGTAATTCCATCTACCTTTCATGAAAATAAGGAAAGTACTTCCCGTGATAATAGTCAGCCTCTAGATATTGAAGGATTAATGAATGAAACATATGATCAAACGATATTGAAAAATGTTTATAATTTAAAAAATTTTAGCATTGGCGACACAGTTTTATTCAGCGATGATATTGAAAACATTTACTATGATGTAAAAAGTGATGCAACTTATTTTATATTACATAATAATCAAAGTGATGAAGATATCATGTGGCCTTTTTCTGGTAATTTAACTAGTAGATACAAAGTTGGTGATCGGTTGAATTTAAAGTATAAAGTTGTTGAAAAATACTCTGATGATAATATTGTCTTTGAGACTTTAGATTATGTTGAAGAGAGTATTTCTAAGATTTATAATGGTGAATTTGCTGATATAAGTAATTATATTTGCCAGTGAAAACAGTGTTTTAACAACTGGTTATTATTGTTGTTTAGCCTGTTTTTTTATTACGCTTTTATCATACAATTGGCATAAGTCGGAGAGATGTAATATGAAGTTATGTCTTAAACCTGACCAGTTGAGGCAGTTTGTATTTTATGTCTATGCATTGTTGTATCTTTGTAGATTATAGAGCAAAGAATTTCTATGGAAGGCATGATACCTTCCATAGAAATTTTGACCACAGTGATTACAGTCTTTCTTTCATCTGCTGACAGATGTCTTGGAATATCTTACGCTAGATGTTTTGGAAAGAAGATTGTTAATGGTGTTTTTTGATTCGGTTTAACGTTCCTTATTTAGTACATCGGTATAATTCGTGTGAATTCAAAGGATAATGAAAGAGAGCAACTTTATCTATATATGAACAAACTTACAGAGTAAGGAAATATCGAAGTCAGAAAATTAAAAACCGACTAGAAAAAGTATGATTATTTAGGTGATCATTTTTTTAACGGAATGAATATAGTGGTAGTGATCTATAGTAAAAGAAATTTGATTAGTGGAGGTTAAAATCATGAGAATGATAATTCGAATCTTTTTGTATTGTGTATTTTTCATTATTTTTATGACTATAAACAGTTGTATATTTGAATTTGTTGGAGGACCAAGAATAATAACAACTTGGGTATATTTTCTGTCGATATTTATTCTGATTATTCCTTTATCATTTGAAGTGACGTTACTATTTCTAAAAGCGATAAATAAATATTTTTAAGAAATTATATGGAGTTTAATTTGATAAAATGAGTTTGAGGAAAGAGAAAAGATGTAGAGCCAAGCGGTTCATTAATAAACATTTTCAGTTTTGTAAGAGTGGATAGAATAATATTTCTTCTAATATAAATTGACGGAAAGGGATGTTTTATTATTTAAGAGTGTTAACATGTGGATGACAAGCTTGTTGAAAAAACACTATGTACGTAAAATTAGGTAGAAATAAAAATGAAAAAAATAATTTCGATTATGCTCAACCATATGATTGTAATGGTAGGGCTATTGTATACCAAAATAACTTAATGGGATTAGTAGACGATAAAGGGAATACTGTAATAGAGCCTAAATATGATGGGATTTTGCCAATAAATTGTAAGAGTAATTATTATAAAGTCAAAGCAAATGAATTATGGGGATTAATTGATTTAAATGAAATATATTAATTCCAATTGAAAGTGAAAAAGTTTAATTAAAATTAAATAATAATGCAACAATATTTGCTTATAGTGAAAAATCGTGTGTTTATATTCAATTGCGAGGATAATTCTCTAGGTAAATTTTTTAAAGATAAGATTAACATTGAATCTTATAATAATAATCTAATTGCGTTCTCAGATGGCGAAAAATGGGGCGTTGTAGATTTAGGGGGTAACGAAATAATTAGCCGAATTTATGATGAAATAAAATATATTTTGAATGAGGATATGTTAATTATACGAAATAATGATAAATATGAAATGATTAAATTGAATGAGAATGATTAATACTGTATTAATTTTAGATTGAGAACTTAAATACTTCAGAAATGCAAATGAAATTTATGAAAATTGTGTTGATTCAATCAAATTTAATAAACTCGAATAACTAGACTGTATTGATAATCGTGCAGTTAGGGATATCTGCTCTATTTAGTTGTCTAGTTAATTATAAAAAATATAAATTGAATTAATAATATTGTCAAGAGAAGGTCTGATTTCAGGCCTTCTCTTCTTGAATAATTATATTTTGTGGGTTATGATAAATATATGAATTAAGGAGGGAAATAAATGACTGTTAGAGTGAGATTTGCGCCGAGTCCAACGGGATTTGTGCACATAGGAAGTTTAAGGACAGCTTTATATAATTATTTATATGCAAAGAAAAACAACGGGAAATATATTATTCGCGTTGAAGATACAGATAGAACAAGAATTGTTGAAGATGCCATCGAGGGTATGATTCGTTCGATGGAATGGGCTGGAGTCGTTCATGATGAAGGACCTTTTCTAGAAAACGGGCATATAGTGCAAAGAGGGGAATATGGTTCTTATATTCAATCCGAAAGATTGGATATATATGAAAAATATGCTGATGAGTTGATTGATTCGGGGCATGCATATTATTGTTTTTGCACTAAAGAGAGACTGGACGATTTAAGAGAAACTCAAAGAGCTGATGGAAAGACAAGCCGCTACGACGGACATTGTCGAAATATAGATATCGAAGAAGCGAAAAAACGTGTTGAAGCTGGTGAAGAACACGTAATTAGATTGAAATTGCCTGAAAACAGAGATATTGTTTTTGAAGATCTTGTTAGAGGAAACATGACTTTCAATACAGTGGATTTAGATGATCAGGTATTGATAAAAACAGATGGATATCCTACTTATCATTTTGCAGTGATTGTAGATGATCATTTGATGAAAATCAGCCATATTATACGAGGGGAAGAATGGCTTTCTTCTACACCTAAACACGTTTACCTTTATGAGGCGTTCGGTTGGGAAGCTCCCAAATATGTGCATTTGCCGAATATTTTGAATTCGGAGAAGAAAAAGCTTTCCAAGCGTCATGGTGATGTTGCGGTGGAAGATTTCAATAGAAAAGGATATCTGCCGGAGGCGCTGATAAACTACCTCGCACTTCTCGGATGGTCGCCTGATGAAGAAAGAGAAATCTTCAGCATGGAAGAACTTATCGAACACTTCAGTATTGAAAGAGTTTCAAAAAGTGGTGGTGTTTTTGACGTTGATAAATTGAATTGGATGAACAATCATTATATTAAAGAAGCAGATGACGATAGATTGACAGAACTTGCAATGAGATACTTGCTGGGAAGTGGTATAATAGATGATGAAGAGATAACCGAGGAGTACGAGTGGATAAAGAGCATTGTATCTTTAGTAAAAGAAAAACTGGATTACATGATGCAAATCACTCCATATGTTCAAGAATTTCTACTAGAAGAAATTGTCGTAGAAGAAGACGAAGCGAAAGAAATCATCAAGATGGACCATGTGAAAGATTTGTTGACTGAATTCAAGGCAAGGCTTAACGATTTGGAATTGTTCGAGGCGGCTGAAGTCAAGAAAGTCATAAAATCTTTGCAAAAGGATCTTGGCATCAAGGGTAAAAATTTGTTTATGCCGATCAGAGTTGGAGTAACAGGAACGGTACATGGATCAGATTTAGTTAGAACGATAGAAATTTTGGGTAAAGAGAAAACATTGAAAAGATTGAATAGCATTATAGATAAATTGTAGATTGAGAGAAGTAGATTTAACCAAGGTCTAAAGAGAAAACCATATTTGCTGAAAGTGGTTGACTATAGGTTGTATTGAATGCGCTCATGAGAGCTAAGCTGAAATTCAGTAGGTTTAGACGGTTAATCGCGTTATAGATTTTGAATAGTGAAACAAAGTGGAACAGCGAGATCTCGCCTTTGTAGGTGGGGTCTTTTTAATTTTTTTGGAGGTGTGAAAATATGAAATTATACAATACTTTAACAGGAAAAAAAGAGGAATTTTCAACGATGAAAGAGGGAATAATAAACATGTACGTCTGCGGACCTACGGTTTACAACTTTTTTCACATAGGGAATGCAAGACCTTTTATGATGTTTGATCTGCTTAGAAGATATTTTGAGTACAGAGGATATGAAGTGAATTATGTGCAGAACTTCACCGATGTAGATGATAAAATTATTAAAAAAGCCAATGAAGAAAATGTATCATCTGGGGAAATCGGCGAAAAATATATAGAAGAATATTTCAAAGATGCAGATGCTCTGGGAATAAATAGAGCAACGAAACATCCGAGAGTAACTGAAAATATCGAATCTATCATTGATTTTATAAAAGTGTTGATAGACAAGGGGAATGCATATGCTGTCGAGGATGGAGATGTATATTTTTACACTCGTTCTTTTAAAGGATATGGAAAATTATCAGGACAGAATATTGATGATTTAGAAGCAGGTGCCAGGATTGAAATAAACGCAAACAAAAAACATCCTACTGATTTCGCTCTATGGAAGAGCAAAAAAGAAGGCGAACCATATTGGGACAGTCCTTGGGGAGAAGGGAGACCGGGATGGCATATCGAATGTTCTGTAATGAGCACTAAATACTTGGCTGAGACCATCGATATTCATGCGGGCGGACATGATTTGATATTCCCGCATCATGAAAATGAAATTGCGCAGAGCGAATCATATTCTGGAAAACCTTTTGCGAAGTATTGGCTTCACAATGGATATATCAATATCAACAATGAAAAAATGTCGAAATCAAAAGGTAATTTCTTTACAGTAAGAGATATTTTAAATGAGTATGATTCTGAGGTTATACGTTTCTTCATGATCGGTGCCCAATATCGAAGTCCTGTAAATTTCAGCAGGGAGCTCATTGAAGCTGCAGCAAATGGTTTAGAGAGACTCTACACTGCAAAAGACAATTTAGTATTTTTAATTGAAAATAATAACAACACTATGATTAGTGAAGATGAAAACGCTAAATTGAAAAAAATGAATAGATTTAAAGATAAATTTATTGAAGCTATGGATGATGATTTCAATACTGCGGATGCCGTTGCGGTTATTTTTGAACTTGTCAGGTTTATCAATGTAAATACCAACGGTGAAAGTTCGGATGAATTTATGAGACCGGCATTAGATTTGTTGAAAGAATTGACAGGTGTTCTGGGAATATTGACTGAAGAAAAGAAAATGCTTGCTTCTGATATTGAAACATTAATAGAAGAAAGACAAAAAGCAAGAAAAGATAAAAATTTCAAAAAATCAGATGAGATAAGAGATTTGCTTTTAAGCAAAGGCATCAAATTAGAGGACACACCTCAAGGTGTGAAGTGGGGTTATATTAAGTAGATGGATAATTTTTTTGAGAGTCTGAATTTAAAAAGCATATCGGAAAGTGAACTAAGGAGAATGTCGCCGATACAACTTGCATATTTAGGGGATGTCATCTATGAATTTTATATCAGAAACTATGCGCTGGTGGTTAATAAAAATAGAATCAAGGAAGTAAACAAGTTTGTTGTCAACTTTGTTAGAGCCTCTGCTCAGGCGCATGCGGTCATGAATCTAAAAGAGTTTTTATCGGAAGATGAATGGGGAATAGTAAAATGGGGAAGGAATCAAAAAACCGCATCTTCTCCGAAAAATGCAAGTATTTCCCAGTATAAATACGCAACAGGATTTGAAACCCTCATTGGGTATCTTTACCTGAAAAATGAAAAAGATAGATTGGAAGTAATTATTTCCGAAGCGATAGTGTTGATTAATAATATGGAGGCTCAATGATGAGAAAATTGACGAAGATTGAAAAATTTTACGTTAGAGCTGCGATAATATTATTTTTGTTGTTAGTTGTAAAATCCATGTGGATTGATGAGTATAGACCGAGCACTCAAGAAGAAATTACTGTTTACAATGAATATATGCTAGAAGTAGGAGATCAGAATATATTAAAATATAAAAGAATCATAAAAATTTATGAGATGGAACAGGAAAAAGCAGATAAAATGGAAGCGGAATTAAAGTATGATTATCGTATTAAGATAAGGGTATATCTTTTTGGAGTTATTCCCTATATGGAAGGAAGCGAATACATTTACAAATAAAGGGGGAAAAACATGAAGGTTGAATTAATCGCACATACTTTGCAGCCGGAAACTATTGTAGCCGCTGCGGCAAAATTGTGCTATTCAAAAGTGGATGCCAGCGAAATCATGAACGATTTGGATGAAGATGCAGTGAACAAATTCATTACACAATTAATGGATTTAGGACACGAGAGCCCGATAGAACATGTTTCATTTACATTTGCTATTGAAGGAATCAGTAGAGTTTTATCGCATCAACTTGTGAGACATAGGTTGGCATCTTATTCGCAACAATCTCAAAGGTATGTTAAATTAGATCAATTTAACTATATCATTCCACCTGCTATAGAAAATGATGATGAAGCAAAAGGAATATTTATCAAGGCTATGCAGCAAGATCAACAGTATTACGACAGATTGACAGAGATTTTGACTCGAAAAGCTTTGAAAGAATATTTGGAAATGGGCTATTCTGAAAAGAAAGCTCTCAGATCGGCGGAAAAGAAGGCTATAGAAGATGCGAGGTATGTATTCCCGAACGCTACTGAAACAAAAATAGTTGTAACTATGAACGCCAGAAGTCTGAAGAATTTCTTTCTACAGAGAACTTGCGAAAGAGCTCAGTGGGAAATTAGAGAAATGGCTACAGAAATGCTGAGAATAGTTAGAGAAGTTGCCCCGTTGCTTTTTAAAGACGCAGGGCCGGGATGTATATCCGGACCGTGTCCAGAGGGGAAAATGACTTGTGGTAGAATTGCTGAAATTAGAGAAAAGTTTAAAAATTTAGGGTGAGAAAATGGAAGATAGAATATTTGGCAAAAATGCCGTTAAAGAGGCTTTAAAAGAAGATGTTGAAATCAATAAGATGCTTTTGCAAAAAGAAGGAAATGTAAGTGGTCTAGGAGAATTGATCAGATTAGCCAAAGAAAAGAAAATCGTCATTCAAGATGTCAGCAAGAGAAAACTTGATGAGGTTTCAGAAGGCGGGAACCACCAAGGCGTAATTGTCATGGTGTCTCCTTTCAAATATGCTGAAGTAGAAGAATTGATAAAAGATAAAGAGAGTCCGTTATTGGTTATTTTAGATGGAATTCAAGATCCGCATAATCTAGGAGCGATTATTAGAACGTCCTATGCAGCGGGTGTGGACGGAATAATAATACCGAAACGAAGAGCGGCTGCTGTAAACAGCACCGTTGTAAAGACGAGCGCTGGTTATGCGATGCAGATGCCTATAGCGAGGGTGACTAATATCGCGAAGACGATTGATTATCTAAAGGGAAACAATATTTGGATTGCCGGTGCCGATATGGGTGGGGATTCATCGCTTTTCAATGCTGATTTCAAAGGCGGTTTAGGAATTGTCATGGGAAATGAAGGAGAAGGCATTTCTAGATTGGTCAAAGAAAAATGTGATTTTATTATTAGTATTCCAATGAAAAACAATGTGGAATCTCTCAATGCATCTGTAGCAGCTTCTTTATTGATATACGAGGCATACAGGCAAAGAGGTTAAGTATGATTAGTAAAAAGATAAAGAAATATTTAATAATAGATGCTTATAATGTAATCAATGCAATTGATGAATTAAAAATTGATATCAACAGTGATTTTGAGAAAGCGAGAGAAGATTTTATTCACAAAATGATTGAATTGGGTCACTATACAAAAGAAAATGTAATAATTGTTTTTGACGCTTATCTTGTAAAGAATAGGAAAGAGAAAAAAGAGAATAGAGATGGAGTTGAAATCGTTTTTACAAAATACACTCAAACGGCGGATTCTTATATTGAGAAATTAGTTTCAGAGCTCAGTCAAAGTATTCTTAATGAAGTCAGAGTGGTTACTAAAGATTTTGATGAACAACAAATTGTGATGGGAAAAGGAGCAATTCGTGTTTTGCCGAGAGAGTTATATTATGAATATAACCATATGTCTCGAAAAATTCAAAAAAAATATAATAAACAAGAAGGAACAACGAAGGATTCATTAGAAAATCGATTGAGTTTAAAATCTAGAGAGGCTCTAAAAAAAATATTTGATAATGATGATTATTGATAAAAAACAACTGGTAATGTATAATTAACAGGATTGATAGTTTGCTGAAAGTTGGTGGTGCTATTGGGCTATATTCAAGCGATTGATAGGCTGAGTTTTGAAGAAATTACCGAAGAAGAAGTTATAATGTTTGCAAAATCGGGCAATAATAGAGCGGAAGAATATATTATCAATAAATATAAAAATTTTGTTAGAGCAAAAGCTAGAAGTTATTACTTGATTGGAGCTGACAAAGAAGATATTATTCAAGAAGGAATGATAGGTCTTTTTAAAGCTATAAGAGATTATAACACAGATAAGATGGCATCTTTTAAAGTTTTTGCTGAACTCTGTATTACAAGACAGATGATTACTGCAATAAAAACAGCAACGAGGCAAAAGCACAAGCCTTTAAATTCATACGTGTCTTTAAATAAACCTATTTTTGATGAAGAAAGTGATCGAACTCTGCTGGATATAATAGCAGGAGAAAAGATTACAAACCCTGAAGAATTAATGATTTCTAAAGAGGAAATGGATTTGATGGAAATGCTTATCAAAGAAAATTTAAGTCCTTTTGAAATGAAAGTTCTAAATTTTTATTTACAGGGCAAGACATATAATGATATTTCTGAATTGATTGATAAACCGATAAAATCTATCGATAATGCATTACAAAGAATTAAGAGGAAATTGGAGAAATATGTTGAATCGACGAAATGTTGATAGTTTGCCCATGTAGCTCAGGAGGTTAGAGTGTCGCCTTGGTAAGGCGGAGGTCGGCGGTTCGAACCCGCTTGTGGGCTCCAAATAGATAATTAACAAAAATAAGGAGGAAAGAAAATGGCTAAGCAAAAATTTGAAAGAAATAAAACACATGTCAATATCGGAACAATCGGTCACGTAGACCACGGTAAAACAACATTGACAGCAGCGATTACAAAAGTATTATTTGACAGATATGGATTAGGTGAAGAAGTAGATTTCGATAACATCGACAAAGCACCAGAAGAGAGAGAAAGAGGAATCACCATATCGACAGCTCATGTTGAGTATGAAACTCCTAACCGTCACTATGCACACGTAGACTGTCCAGGTCATGCCGATTATGTAAAGAACATGATTACAGGAGCAGCGCAAATGGATGGATCGATCTTGGTTGTATCAGCAGCGGATGGTCCGATGCCGCAAACAAGAGAGCATATTTTATTATCAAGACAAGTAGGCGTACCATATATCGTAGTATTCATGAATAAAGTGGATATGGTTGATGATGAAGAATTATTAGAATTAGTAGAAATGGAAATCAGAGAATTATTATCTGAGTATGATTTCCCAGGTGATGATATTCCAGTGATCCAAGGTAGTGCGTTGTTGGCATTGCAAGAACCAAAAAGCAAATGGGGCGACAAGATAGTTGAGATGTTCGAAATCATCGATGAATATGTACCGGATCCGATAAGAGATACAGAAAAACCATTCTTGATGCCGATAGAAGACGTGTTTAGTATTACAGGACGTGGGACAGTGGCAACTGGAAGAGTTGAAAGAGGAATAATAAAAGTATCAGAAGAAGTGGAAATCGTAGGATTGGCAGAAGAAAAAAGAAAAGTAGTAGTAACAGGAGTAGAGATGTTCAGAAAGCTATTGGACCAAGGACAAGCTGGAGACAACATCGGAGCATTGCTTCGTGGAGTGCAAAGAACAGATATCCAGAGAGGTCAAGTATTGGCTAAGCCTGGCAGCGTAAATCCACATACAAAATTCGCAGCACAGGTATATGTACTTAAAAAAGAAGAAGGTGGAAGACATACGCCGTTTTTCAACGGATATAGACCACAGCTTTTCTTCAGAACAACAGACGTAACAGGAGCGGTCAACCTACCAGAAGGCGTAGAAATGTGTATTCCTGGCGACAACATCGAGATGACTGTTGAATTGATTGCACCAATCGCTATAGAGAACGGATTGAAATTCTCAATTAGAGAAGGTGGACGTACAGTAGGCGCTGGATCTGTTATTGAAATCATTGAATAAGTAATGTTGAAGGGGTTAGGAAATCCTAACTCTTTCTTATGTTTTTTTATTGACAACCTTGGGGAAATGTGATAGTTTATATTAGTGACGTTATTTTGGAACGTTTTGCCAAATTATGGTGTATGCATATTATTGAATGGAGGTGGCAGAATTGAGAGTAAAGGTAACTTTAGCTTGTACGGAATGTAAGCAAAGAAACTACCATACAACAAAAAATAAAAGAAATAATCCTGATAGGATTGAGTTGAAAAAGTACTGCAAATTCTGTAGAACTCACACAGTACACAAAGAAACAAAGTAATTTAAAAAGGTGAGGATATTATGGCGACTAATGCAAAAAAACCTGGTTTAATTAAGTTTTTTAAGAGTGTTGTAGTAGAATTAAAAAAAGTCAGTTGGCCGAATAAAAAAGAGTTAACAAATTATACCCTTGTTGTTTTGGCTATGAGTTTTATTACTTCAGTAGGAATATGGATATTTGATACTTTCTTTAGATCAATACTTACATTTTTCCTATAATAAGAGAAAAGGGCTGATTTATTGTGACTGAAACTGCTAAATGGTACGTTGTACATACTTATTCAGGTCATGAAAATAAAGTAAAAATCAATTTAGAAAAAATCGTAGAAAACCGCGGCATGGAAGAATTTATCCAAGAAATCGCAGTACCCACTGAAGAAGTCGTAGAAATTAAAGATGGCAAGAAAAAAGTGAAACAGCGTAAAATTTTCCCGGGATACGTCTTGGTAAAATTAATTATGACAAATGAATCTTGGTACGTTGTTAGAAATATTAGAGGCGTTACAGGATTTGTGGGACCAGGTTCTAAACCAATTCCACTGACAGATGAAGAAGTTAAAAACATGGGAATTGAAACGAAAAGGTCTGTGATTAATGTAGTGGTAGGTGATTCGGTCCGTGTTATGTCGGGTCCTTTTGAGAGCTTTATAGGTGTTGTTAAAGATTTAAATCATGAAAAAAACACTTTAAAAGTTATGGTTTCGATGTTTGGAAGAGATACATCTGTAGAATTAGAGTATATACAAGTCGAAAAGCTTTAAGCTTTTGATAAACATTATGCTTAAGGAGGTGCAAAAAAATGGCTAAAAAAGTAACGGGTTTGATAAAATTACAAATTCCTGCAGGAAAAGCTACACCGGCTCCACCAGTTGGACCAGCTTTAGGACAACACGGTGTTAATATAATGCAGTTTTGTAAAGAGTTTAATGCAAAAACAGCAGATCAAGGTGGTTTGATAATACCGGTTGTTATTAGTGTGTACAAGGATAGATCATATTCTTTCATTACTAAAACGCCACCAGCGGCAGTGTTGTTAAAAAAAGCAGCGGGATTAAAATCAGCTTCAGGAGAACCTGATAGAAATAAGGTTGCTACATTATCTAGTGAAGAAGTTAGAAAAATCGCCGAATTGAAAATGCCGGATTTAAATGCTGGGAGTATTGAAGCGGCAATGAGTATGATTGCAGGAACTGCAAGAAGTATGGGAATCGTTATTGAGGATTAAGATCATGGCCTGTGGGAGGTTAAACCGAATACCACGAAGGGAGAAATGAAAATGGCTAAAAAAGGAAAGAAAATTATTGAAGCTGCTAAAAAAGTAGATCGAACGATGGCATATGAATTAGAAGATGCTATTAAATTATTGAAAGAAGTTTCTGCAGCAAAATTTGATGAAACTGTTGAAATGCACATTAGATTAGGTGTCGACGGTAGACATGCTGATCAACAAGTTAGAGGTGCGATTGTATTACCGCATGGAACTGGAAAAACTAAAAAAGTATTAGTTGTTGCTAAAGGCGACAAAGCTGAGGAAGCTAAAAATGCTGGTGCGGATTTTGTTGGTGCTGAAGACGTTATTGAAAAAATCAAAAATGAAAATTGGTTTGAATATGATGTAATCGTTGCTACACCTGATATGATGGGATTGCTTGGTAGATTAGGTCGAGTTTTAGGACCTAAAGGATTAATGCCAAACCCTAAATCGGGAACTGTTACTTTTGATGTTGGTAAAGCGGTTCAAGAAATTAAAGCGGGTAAAGTCGAGTATCGTTTAGATAAAACGAATATTATTCATGTTTCTGTTGGTAAAGTTTCTTTTGAAACTGAAAAATTAATTGAAAACATTAATATTTTAATGGAGATAATTTCTAAAGCAAAACCGGCGTCGTCAAAAGGTACTTACTACCGAAATGTAGTATTATCAAGCACTATGGGTCCTGGAATCAAGTTGAAGGTTGCAAAGGTTTAATTTGATTTAAGATTAAGTGGTGTGTGATATTAAAAAATGAATATTCACCGTAGACAGTAGGTGCTATGCAGCTTAATTTCCTACCGAGGTATTATTGATATAATAATATGCCTCTCTTGTCTGCGGAAGAGAGGTTTTTTAATTCCAACTTATAAGGAGGTGGACGAATGTCTAACTATTTTGAGATGAAAAAGAAAAAAGTAGAAGAGATTAAAGAAAAATTTGTTGATGCGAAATCGGCTGTATTGGTAGATTTTAGAGGGTTAACTGTTGATGAAACTACTGAACTCAGAAAAAATTTCAGAGAAGCTGGTGTTGAATACAAGGTATACAAGAATAATCTTGTGAAACTTGCGGTTAAAGATACTGTCTTTGAATTACTTTCTCAAGATCTAACTGGACCAAATGCGATTGCTTTTGGTTATGCGGATCCAGTAGTGCCTGCAAAAGTCATTAAAGATTTTGCGAAAAATCATAAGAATTTAGAACTTAAAACTGGTGTTATAGAAGGCGAATATTATGACGTTGATAAGATTGTTGAAATCGCTGATATTCCATCTAGGGAAGAACTTATTGCTAAGTTCATGGGAAGTATCAAATCACCAGTATCTAATTTTGTATACTTGCTAACGAATATTATTGAAGAAAATGAAAAAGAAGCTTAAAATTTTATGGAGGTGTTTTAAATGAATAAAGAACAAATCATTGAAGCTATAAAAGGTATGACGGTTTTAGAATTAAACGAATTAGTAAAATCATGTGAAGAAGAATTTGGTGTATCTGCATCAGCTCCAGTTATGGTAGCGGCAGGTGGAGCGGCAAGCGTTGAAGAAGAGCAAACTGAATTCGATGTTGTTTTGTCTAACGTTGGCGCTAAGAAAATTGGTGTTATTAAAGTTGTTAGAGAAATCACAGGTTTAGGATTAAAAGAAGCTAAAGCTGTAGTTGACGGTGTGCCAAATGCTGTTAAAGAAGGCGTTTCTAAAGAAGAAGCAGAAGAAGTTAAAGCTAAATTAGAAGAAGCTGGAGCTTCAGTAGAGGTCAAGTAAATAAATTTAAGACCTCAGTGTGAACTGAGGTCTTAAAAAAAAGAAAAAAAGAAAAAAAGAAATATTAATTAATTTATGTTGACGCATCTGCGCGTATGTGATATCATTTCATAATGCGAGCAGTATGCGATTTTTATTTTTTTTGTAAACTTTTTTAAAGTAAATTGATTAATTATTGTAAAATTAATCTAATTTTGATAAGGGGTGAAGATTAATGCCACATCCTGTACAACTAGGAAGAACTGAGAGGATGAGCTTTTTCAAAGTAAATCAATTAATTCAATTACCAAACTTAATTGAAATCCAAAAAAAATCATATGATTGGTTTTTGAAGGAAGGTCTAGCAGAAGCGTTTAACGATGTTTCTCCTATTGAGGGCTACACCGGAAATTTGGTGTTAGAATTTATTGATTATGAAATGGAAAAAGAACCAAAGTACGATATGGAGGAATGTAAAGAAAGGGATGTAACTTATTCGGTTCCACTAAAAGTGAAAGTTCGATTTATCAATCGAGAATCTGGCGAAATAAAAGAACAGAAAGTTTTCATGGGTGATTTTCCGCTTATGACTTTCAAAGGAACATTTATTATCAATGGCGCAGAACGGGTAATTGTAAGCCAATTGGTGCGTTCGCCAGGTCCGTATTATGCATTGAAGATCGACAAGAACGGAAATAATTTATTTTCAACTCAAGTAATTCCTAATAGAGGTGCTTGGTTGGAATACGAGACAGATTCAAATGATATTCTTTATGTTAGAATTGATAGAACAAGAAAAATCCCGTTGTCTGTTTTGATAAGAGCTATGGGGTATTCTACAAACCATGAAATCATTTCGTTGTTTGGAGAAGATGAAAGATTATATAAAACGTTGGAAAAAGACACTACAACAAATAGAGATGAAGCGTTGATTGAAATTTATAAACGTTTGCGTCCTGGTGAACCGCCGACGATAGATAGTGCTACTACACTTTTGAGCAATCTATTTTTTGATGAAAAGAGATATGATTTAGCAAGAGTCGGTAGGTATAAATATAATAAAAAATTGGGCGTTTCTAATAGAATTGAAGGAGAAATAATCGCTGAAGATATTATTAATCCTATCACTGGAGAAGTTCTTGCTGAAGCGGGACAAAAAATCTTGAAAAAGAGAGCGCGCATAATTGAAAATGCTGGTGTTAAAGAAGTATTGATAAAATTGAAATCTGATAGAATTGTGAAAGTTATTGGAAATAATTTTGTTGACATCAAAGGTTATGTAGCAGATCTTGGTGATATTGTTATTAAAGAAAAAGTGTATTTTCCTGTATTGAAAAATATTCTAGAAACGTGTGAAACGAAGGAAGAAATTCTTGAGGAAATTGAAAAAAGAAAAAAAGAATTAGTAGCTAAACATATTATAATTGATGATATTATGGCTTCTATCAGTTATTTGTTGAATTTACCTTTTGAAATAGGTAATGTTGACGACATTGACAATTTAGGGAATAGAAGGATTCGTTCGGTGGGTGAACTTCTTCAAAATCAATTCCGAATTGGTCTTATGAGAATGGAAAGAGCTGTTAAAGAAAGAATGACTATACAGCAAGATTTAGAAACAATTACACCGCAAGCTCTTATAAATATCAGACCCGTTACGGGAGCTATCAAAGAGTTTTTTGGAAGTTCACAATTATCTCAATTTATGGATCAAACCAATCCGTTAGCTGAACTTACACATAAAAGAAGACTATCGGCGTTGGGACCGGGTGGCTTGTCTCGTGAGAGAGCTGGATTCGAGGTTCGTGACGTGCATCATTCTCATTATGGAAGAATGTGTCCGATAGAGACGCCTGAAGGTCCGAATATTGGATTGATCGGATCGCTGAGTACTTATGCAAGAATCAACGAGTACGGTTTCATTGAATCTCCATATAGGTTGGTTGATCAAGAGACGGGTCTTGTAACAGAAGAAATCGAGTATATAACAGCGGACATCGAAGAAAAATCTGTGGTTGTACAGGCAAGTGAAAAAATAGACGAAAACAATAGATTTGCCAATGATGTAGTTATTGCTAGAAGGCGTGCTGATATTAAAGAGTACGCAAGTAGTGAAGTTGAATATATGGAAATTTCTGCTCAGCAAATGGTATCGGTTGCAACGGCAATGATTCCATTCTTGGAGAATGATGATGCCAATAGGGCGCTTATGGGTTCTAACATGCAACGTCAGGCAGTTCCTTTGCTCAAGGCTAAAGCTCCTATTATCGGTACTGGAATGGAGCATAAAGCTGCAAAGGATTCTGGCGCAGTGCAAATTGCTGAAAGTAATGGAGTCGTTACTAAGGTAACGGCTGATGAGATTGTTATAAAGAAAGACGACGATTCAGGCAACGAACGTCACAAACTTTTGAAATTTAAACGTTCGAACCAAGGGACATGTATTAATCAAAAACCGTTGGTAAACAATGGCGACCGTGTCGAAACCGGTGAAGTAATTGCTGATGGACCATCGACTGAAAATGGTGAAATCGCTTTAGGAACGAATTTGTTAATCGCTTTCATGACATGGGAAGGCTATAATTACGAGGATGCGATGCTTCTTAGTGAAGAACTGGTTGAAAAAGATGTCCTTTCTTCAATTCATATTGAAAAATATGAATCTGAAGCTAGAGATACAAAACTTGGATCTGAAGAAATAACCAGAGAGCTTCCGAATGTAAGCGAGGACGCTTTAAGAGATCTTGATGAAAGAGGAATTGTTCGGATAGGTGCCGAGGTTAGTTCTGGAGATATCTTGGTAGGTAAAGTTACACCAAAAGGTGAAACGGAATTGACTCCTGAAGAAAGACTTTTAAGAGCCATTTTTGGAGAAAAAGCTAGAGAAGTTCGAGATACATCATTAAAAGTACCACATGGTGAAAATGGAATCGTTGTAGATGTGAAAGTATTTACAAGGGTCAATGGAGACGAATTATCACCAGGCGTTAATGAATTAGTAAGAGTTTACATTGCCAAAAAGAGAAAAATAAACGTTGGCGATAAAATGGCTGGACGTCACGGAAACAAGGGTGTTATTTCAAGAATACTACCTAAGGAAGATATGCCTTTCTTAGAAGATGGCACGCCTGTTCAAATAGTACTAAACCCATTGGGAGTTCCATCGAGGATGAATATCGGACAGGTGTTGGAAATTCATCTTGCTTTGGCGGCGAAAAAACTTAATTGGAAAATTGCTACCCCGGTATTTGATGGTGCAAAAGAAAATCAGATTATGGATTTATTAGAGGAAGCGGGATATCCAAGAAACGGAAAACTTGTACTAAGAGATGGAAGAACAGGTGAATTCTTTGATAACCCTGTCACTGTAGGATATATGTATATGCTTAAGCTTCATCATTTAGTAGATGATAAACTTCATGCAAGAAGTACAGGACCTTATTCTCTTGTTACACAGCAACCACTGGGTGGTAAAGCGCAGATGGGTGGACAAAGATTCGGAGAAATGGAAGTTTGGGCTCTTGAAGCATATGGAGCAGCTCATACTTTACAAGAAATTTTAACAGTTAAATCAGATGATATCGTAGGTCGTGTGAAAGCTTATGAAGCTATTGTCAAGGGAGAAAGTATTCCAGAACCAGGTATACCTGAATCCTTCAAAGTACTAATTAAAGAGTTTCAATCTTTAGCGCTTGATGTGAAAATCATTAATAACGATGAAGGAGAAATTGATATTAAAGAAGTCGATGCCGACGAAGAATTTGTATCGCTTAATAGTGAAAAAACTTTGATTGCGTCAGATGATTACAATGTTGATAGTAAAGAGCAAGAAAAAGGCATTGAACAAAATTTTATTATTCATGAAGAAGAATAAAAAACCATGATGAAGGGAGAGAAAGCCCCTTGTTTGAATTTAATAATTTTGATTCTATAAAAATAGGGTTAGCATCACCAGATAAGATTAGACGATGGTCAAAAGGTGAGGTTAAGAAGCCTGAGACAATTAATTATCGTACGTTAAAGCCTGAAAAAGAAGGTCTTTTCTGTGAAAAGATTTTTGGACCAACTAAAGACTGGGAATGCCATTGTGGAAAATATAAACGCGTCAGATATAAAGGTGTTATATGTGACCGCTGTGGTGTAGAGGTAACAAAGGCGAAAGTTCGTCGTGAAAGAATGGGACATATTGAGCTTGCGGCACCGGTATCTCACATATGGTATTTTAAAGGAATACCGTCTAAAATGGGAATTCTTTTAGATATGTCACCTAGATCTTTAGAGAAAATTTTATACTTTGCATCTTATGTAGTAATTGATGCAGGAGATACATCTTTATCATATAAACAGTTGTTATCAGAAATGGAATACAATGAGTATAAAGATGTGTATGGTAATAAATTCAAAGCTCAAATGGGAGCTGAAGCAGTTAAAAAATTGTTGCAAGACATTGATCTTGTTCAATTATCTGACGAACTGAGAGAAATTTTCAAAGAGAGTACAGGTCAAAAGAGAATCAAGACAATTAGAAGACTTGATGTTGTAGAGGCATTTAGAAATTCGGAGAACAAACCAGAATGGATGATTTTGGATGCGGTACCGGTTATTCCACCAGATTTAAGACCGATGGTACAGTTGGATGGAGGCCGTTTTGCAACTTCTGATTTAAATGACTTGTATAGAAGAGTTATTAATAGAAATAACCGGTTGAAAAGATTACTTGATTTAGGTGCGCCTGATATTATTGTGAAAAATGAAAAACGTATGCTTCAAGAAGCTGTAGATGCATTGGTAGACAATGGCAGAAGAGGTCGCCCTGTTACCGGACCGAGCAATAGACCGCTAAAATCCTTATCAGATATGCTTAAAGGTAAGCAAGGAAGATTCAGACAGAATTTACTTGGTAAACGAGTTGATTATTCGGGACGTAGTGTTATTGTTGTTGGACCAGATTTGAAATTTTATCAATGTGGGTTACCTAAAAAAATGGCCTTAGAGTTGTTTAAACCTTTCGTTATGAAAGAATTAGTATCGGGAGGATATGCTCACAATATAAAATCTGCAAAGAGAATGGTGGATAAAGGACGTGCTGAAGTCTGGGATATTGTCGAGGAAGTAATAAAAGAACATCCAGTACTTCTCAATAGAGCGCCTACGTTGCATAGATTGGGAATACAAGCATTTGAACCGATTTTAGTTGAAGGGAAAGCCATCAAGCTGCATCCGCTTGTGTGTACTGCTTACAATGCCGACTTCGACGGTGACCAAATGGCGGTTCATGTTCCGTTATCTATTGAAGCTCAAGCGGAAGCTAGATTTTTAATGCTTTCAGTCAACAACATTCTTGCTCCTAAGGATGGCAAACCTATAACTACTCCTACTCAGGACATGGTTTTAGGTGCGTATTATTTAACTGTGGAGATTGATGGAGAACCAGGCAAAGGAAAAGTTTTCAAGGATTATGAAGAAATGATCATAGCCTATGAAACTAAAGCTGTAGGTTTGCATTCTAAAGTAAAAGTAAGAGTGAGATTGAACGAAGACGATAAAGGACAATTGGTGGAAAGTACAGTCGGAAGATTTATTTTCAATGAGAAAATCCCACAAGATTTAGGATTTATCGATAGGAATGTCGATCCTTATGGATTGGAAATTGATTTCTTATGTGATAAGAAAAGTTTGGAAAAAATCATTGCACAATCATTTACAGTTAAAGGAAACACCGTAACAGCTGAAACTTTGGATCATGTCAAAAATCTTGGATTTAAATTTTCTACTAAAGGTGCGATTACTATCAGTGTTTCTGATATGATTATTCCACCTAAGAAGAAAGAAATTGTTGCTAAAGCCAGAGAAAAAGTAGAAAAATATCAAAAAGCTTATCGTAGAGGGTTGATCTCTGATGAAGAACGTTACAATAGTGTAATTGACACATGGACTCAAACTACTGAAGATGTTACTGATGCATTAATGGATAACCTCGATAGACTCAATAATGTGTTTATCATGGCAAGTTCAGGAGCCAGGGGTAGTAAGAACCAAATTCGTCAGTTGGCAGGTATGCGTGGGTTGATGGCTAATGCGGTCGGTAAGACTGTAGAAATACCTATTACATCAAACTTTAGAGAAGGTTTATCTGTATTGGAATATTTCATTTCAACAACAGGCGCTAGAAAAGGTTTAGCCGATACCGCTTTAAGAACAGCGGATTCAGGCTATCTGACTAGAAGACTAGTTGATGTCAGTCAAGATATTATTGTAAGAGAAGCAGATTGTGGAACGACTGATGGAGTTATTGTTAAAGAGTTTAGAGAAGATAAAAGTTTGATTGAAAAATTTACAGAACGTTTAGTTGGTAGATATCCTTCTGATGATGTTTATCATCAGGAAACTGGAGAAATTATTTGTTCAAGAGATCAAATGATTACCGAAAGCATTGCAAATAGCATCGATGCGGCGGGGTATACTAATTTGAAAGTGAGATCGGTATTGACTTGTGGACTTAAACATGGTGTTTGTGCCAAGTGCTACGGTAAGGATTTGGCAACAGGTAAATCGGTTAACGTTGGAGAGACAGTAGGAATTATTGCTGCACAATCGATTGGTGAGCCGGGTACTCAGTTGACAATGAGAACATTCCATACTGGTGGTGTAGCTGGTGCTGACATTACACAAGGTCTGCCAAGGGTAGAAGAATTGTTTGAAGCTAGAAAACCAAAAGGTCTTGCAGTAATTGCTGAAATTGCAGGAACAATTTCTTTTAGAGAGACTCCTAAGAAAAAAGAAGTGGTGATTACCGGTAAAAACGGTGAAGAATTTAGTGCTCAAATTGTCTATGGCTCAATTTTGGTAGTTGATGAAGGAGATATTGTTGAAAAGGGTGATATAATTACCGAAGGTTCGATAAATCCTCATGATATTATCAGAATTGTAGGAATTGAAGGGGTACAAAATTATATAGTAAAAGAAGTTCAAAAAGTTTACAGACTTCAAGGTGTTGAAATTGATGATAAACACATTGAGATTATCATCAGACAGATGCTTTCTAAAACTAAAATAGAAGAGTCTGGTGACACAACTTTATTGCCGGGGACCATTGTAAGTTATCAGGAATTCATGGACGCGAATAAAAAAGTAGAAGCTGCAGGAGGTTCTCTTGCAACAGGATCAAGAGCCTTGTTGGGAATAACCAAAGCTTCGTTGGCAACTGACTCTTTCTTATCGGCAGCATCTTTCCAGGAAACTACAAGAGTCTTGACAGATGCAGCGATAAGAGGGAAAGAAGATAACCTTTTAGGATTGAAAGAGAACGTAATTATTGGTAAACTGATACCTGCGGGAACTGGAATTAAAAAGTACAAGAATATTGCCATTGACGTAGCTGAGGCTATTGAATTAGACGAAGATATTATTTAGTATAAAAATTATTGACAACAAAAATTTGTGGTGTTAAAATATTTGGTGTGCATATTGACGATACTTTTGGGAAAAAGAGGAGGATGATTATGCCTATCAGTGAATTAATGGAAGCTAAAAAGAAAAAAATCGGGATAAAACAATCTACTAGAGCATTAATAGAAAATTTAGTTGAAAAAGTTTTTATCGCGGAAAATGCTGATAAACATGTTACGAGAAGAATTGTAAACTTAGCCGCTGAAAAAGGTGTAGAGGTGGTTTATGTTTCTACTATGCATGAGATAGGGTTAGCATGCAAGATTGACGTTGGTGCTGCGACGGCGGTAATAATAAAAGAATAATTTGAAAAGGAGGTGCATGGATGCCTACAATTAATCAACTAGTGAGAAACGGTAGAAATACTTCAAACGTAAAATCTAATTCTCCAGCTCTTCAAAGAACATTTAACTCATTAAAAAGAAAATCAGTTAATCAAAGTTCTCCACAAAAAAGAGGAGTGTGTACAGCTGTAAAGACTATAACACCTAAAAAACCTAACTCTGCTTTGAGAAAGGTTGCTAGAGTGAGGCTTACAAACGGCTTGGAAGTATCTGCTTATATCCCTGGTATAGGCCACAACTTACAAGAACATAGTGTGGTACTTATTAGAGGTGGCAGAATCAAAGACTTACCGGGTGTAAGATATCATATCGTAAGAGGTGTTTTAGATACATCTGGTGTTCAAAATCGTAACCAAAGTAGATCGAAATATGGAGCAAAGAGACCTAAGAAAAAATAATATTTTGCCTCTCCTAAAAGGGGAGGCGAATATGGGTTATCTACAGCACAACGACAATGTAAAATTTGTCGAGTACCGATGAAAAAATATTTTTAAGGAGGGAAGTACAGTGCCTAGAAAAGGAAATGTACCAAAAAGAGAAGTGTTACCTGATCCGATATACGGAAATAAAGTGGTGACAAAATTAATCAACAATATCATGCTAGACGGCAAAAAAGGAACTGCTCAAGCAATTGTATATGGAGCGTTTGATATCATCAAAGAAAAAACAGGTAAAGATCCAATTGAAGTATTCGAGGAAGCGATTAACAACATCATGCCTGTTTTAGAAGTTAAAGCAAGAAGAGTTGGTGGAGCAAATTATCAAGTGCCTATCGAAGTTAGGCCAGTTAGAAGGCAAACTTTAGGTTTGAGATGGTTGACGATATATACTCGCAAAAGAGGCGAGAGAACTATGGCTGAGAGATTAGCAAAAGAGATTATGGATGCAGCAAATAATATGGGTGCGTCAGTTAAGAAAAAAGAAGACACTCATAAAATGGCTGAAGCTAATAAAGCATTTGCACATTTTAGATGGTAATGAGCCATATATTAAATTTGTGTGTTAAGAGGAGGTAATATTATGGCAAGATCCTTTTCGTTAGAAAAAACGCGCAATATAGGTATTATGGCCCATATTGACGCGGGAAAAACGACGACTACTGAGAGGATATTGTTCTATACCGGGAGAACTCATAAAATTGGTGAGGTTCACGATGGAGCCGCAACAATGGACTGGATGGAACAAGAACAAGAAAGAGGAATTACAATAACTTCGGCTGCAACTACAGCTGAGTGGAAAGATACACGAATCAACATTATCGATACACCTGGCCATGTTGACTTCACTGTTGAAGTTGAAAGATCGCTACGTGTACTAGATAGTGCTGTTGCGGTATTCTGTGCTAAAGGCGGGGTTGAACCTCAATCTGAAACCGTTTGGAGACAAGCCGACAAGTATGGTGTACCTAGATTGGCATTTGTTAATAAAATGGATATTACCGGAGCGGATTTCTTCAGAGTTGAAGAGCAGATGAGGAGTAGATTAAAAGCTAATCCTGTTCCAATTCAGATACCTATTGGCGCTGAAGACGATTTTATTGGTATTATCGATTTAGTTGACATGAATGCGAAAATATACAAAGATGATTTAGGTAATGAAATCGAAACTACAGATATTCCTGAAGAAATGATGGAATTAGCTAACGAGTATAGAGCGAAATTCATAGAGGCGATTGTTGAAACCGATGAAGTATTGATGGATAAATATTTCGAGGGTGAAGAATTAACTCGTGAAGAGATTGTAAATTGCACAAGAAAAGCTACTATTAACAATGAAATTGTGCCTATGTTGTGTGGGTCTGCCTACAAAAACAAGGGAGTTCAAATATTATTAGATGCAATTCTTGAATTATTGCCATCTCCAATAGATGTACCTGCAATCAAGGGGATTGATCCTGAGAGTGAAGAAAAAATAGAAAGACCTGCAGATGATAATGGTCCTTTTTCTGCACTTGCTTTCAAGATTATGACTGACCCTTATGTTGGTAAATTATCGTTCTTCAGAGTTTACTCCGGAAAATTAGATTCGGGTTCTTACATTCATAACTCAACAAAAGATAAAAAAGAGAGAATTGGTCGTATTCTTCAAATGCATGCAAACAAGCGTGAAGAGATTCCTACTGTTTATTCAGGTGATATAGCTGCAGCTGTTGGACTTAAATTTACGACAACTGGAGATACTATATGTGATAAAGATCATTTAGTAGTCTTGGAATCCATGGTGTTCCCTGAGCCGGTTATCAGTGTTGCTATTGAACCGAAAACTAGAGCTGGACAAGAAAAAATGGGAATTGCATTATCTAAATTAGCTGAAGAAGATCCGACATTTAGAACATATACAAATGAAGACACTGCTCAGATTATCATTGCTGGTATGGGTGAACTTCATTTAGAAATCATTGTAGATAGATTATTGCGAGAGTTTAAAGTTGAAGCCAACATCGGAGCTCCTCAAGTATCTTACAAGGAGACTATTAAAAAAGCTGTTGAGATTGACCACAAATATGCTAAACAATCTGGTGGTCGTGGACAATACGGCCATGTCAAGATTAGAGTTACACCTAACGAATCTGGTAAGGGTTATGAATTTATAAATTCTATTACTGGTGGAGCTATACCTAAAGAATATATTGGACCTGTTGATACAGGTATTCAAGAATCGTTGCAAAGTGGTATCTTGGGTGGTTATGAAGTAGTAGATGTTAAAGTTGAATTATATGATGGTTCTTATCATGAAGTTGACTCGAATGAAATGGCCTTTAAAGTAGCTGGTTCTATAGCTATTAAAGAAGCGTTGAAAAAAGCTGGTGCTACTTTGCTAGAACCATATATGAAAGTTGAAGTTACAGTGCCGGAAGAATATTTAGGTGATGTAATGGGAGATATCAACTCTCGTAGAGGTAAATTAGAGGGTATGGAAGTTGCTCATGGTGCTCAGGTTATTAGAGCGCATATACCGTTATCAGAAATGTTCGGGTATGCAACTGACCTTAGATCGAAATCTCAAGGTAGAGGAAACTATTCGATGTTATTTAGTCACTTTGAACAAGTGCCGACTAGCATTGCTGAAAAATTATTAGGTAAATAGACGATATTAAGGAGGAAAGAAAATGGCTAAGCAAAAATTTGAAAGAAATAAAACACATGTCAATATCGGAACAATCGGTCATGTAGACCATGGTAAAACAACATTGACAGCAGCGATTACAAAAGTATTATTTGACAGATATGGATTAGGTGAAGAAGTAGATTTCGATAACATCGACAAAGCACCAGAAGAGAGAGAAAGAGGAATCACCATATCGACAGCTCATGTTGAGTATGAAACTCCTAACCGTCACTATGCACACGTAGACTGTCCAGGTCATGCCGATTATGTAAAGAACATGATTACAGGAGCAGCGCAAATGGATGGATCGATCTTGGTTGTATCAGCAGCGGATGGTCCGATGCCGCAAACAAGAGAGCATATTTTATTATCAAGACAAGTAGGCGTACCATATATCGTAGTATTCATGAATAAAGTGGATATGGTTGATGATGAAGAATTATTAGAATTAGTAGAAATGGAAATCAGAGAATTATTATCTGAGTATGATTTCCCAGGTGATGATATTCCAGTGATCCAAGGTAGTGCGTTGTTGGCATTGCAAGAACCAAAAAGCAAATGGGGCGACAAGATAGTTGAGATGTTCGAAATCATCGATGAATATGTACCGGATCCGATAAGAGATACAGAAAAACCATTCTTGATGCCGATAGAAGACGTGTTTAGTATTACAGGACGTGGGACAGTGGCAACTGGAAGAGTTGAAAGAGGAATAATAAAAGTATCAGAAGAAGTGGAAATCGTAGGATTGGCAGAAGAAAAAAGAAAAGTAGTAGTAACAGGAGTAGAGATGTTCAGAAAGCTATTGGACCAAGGACAAGCTGGAGACAACATCGGAGCATTGCTTCGTGGAGTGCAAAGAACAGATATCCAGAGAGGTCAAGTATTGGCTAAGCCTGGCAGTGTAAATCCACATACAAAATTCGCAGCACAGGTATATGTACTTAAAAAAGAAGAAGGTGGAAGACATACGCCGTTTTTCAACGGATATAGACCACAGCTTTTCTTCAGGACAACAGACGTAACAGGAGCGGTCAACCTACCAGAAGGCGTAGAAATGTGTATTCCTGGCGATAACATCGAGATGACTGTTGAATTGATTGCACCAATCGCTATAGAGAATGGATTGAAATTCTCAATTAGAGAAGGTGGACGTACAGTAGGCGCTGGATCTGTTATTGAAATAATCGAGTAATAGAAAACAACAAATTATATTAGAACATAAAAGGTAAAAGGTACAAACCTATCGTGGTTTGTACCTTTCTTTTTATTTCGAGTCATTAGAATAACTAATGGTATATTAGAATCTTCATAGTGTTAAATGATTGACAATATGTGATTTATGTTATATTCTTAATTGTGAAATATATATCGATTTAATAAGGGAGGATGCTATGTCGGGTTATGGTAATGAAGTTATAGAAGCTTCAGAAGTTTTTAAAGCGCTTGGTCATCCTACAAGAGTTTGTATTTTGAGTAAACTGAGATTTTCAAGTTTAAATGTTTCGCAGATGCAGGAATGTTTAGAGATATCTCAATCTAATGTTTCTCAACACCTCAATATTCTTAGAAATAGAAAAATCATTGTTGGGGAACGAAGAGGAACCGAGGTTATATATTCATTAACAGATGATCGCGTAAAGTTGATGATTGAGATGTTTTTTGAAAAGTAATTTTTTTTTGGCTTATATATTAGAATAATGCAATATACTAATAATCTAATATGATTAACTCCCTAAAATAATTTAAATGGAGGTATCGATATGAAAAAAACGGATATACTAGTAATTGGTGGTAGTGCGACGGGTGCAACTGCTGCGATGACAGCAAAATCGAATTTTGCAGACAAAGATGTTACGGTAATTAGAAAAGAAGAAAAAGTTATGATTCCTTGTGGAATTCCGTACATATATGGAACCGTTGGAACAAGTGATAATAATGTTTTACCTGATGGAGGCTTAAATGGTCTTGGTGTAAATATCGTTGTAGATGAGGTAACTGCAGTAGACACAGAGAAAAAAATTGCTACAACTAAAAGTGGAGAAGAATATGAGTATGACAAGTTGATTTTAGGTACAGGTTCTACTCCGGCAATACCTGGTTGGTTAAAAGGCGCTGACTTAGAAAATGTATTTACAATTCCAAAGGATAAAGTATATCTCGATGGAATTCACAAGAAACTTAAAGGAATGAAAAAAATTGTTGTTGTCGGAGCTGGATTCATAGGTGTCGAAATTTCTGACGAATTGAATAAAGCCGGCAAAGAAGTAACATTGGTAGAGATTCAAGATACTATTCTAGGGATGACTTTCGATGAAGAATTTGCTTTGGAAGCTCAAGGTTTATTAATTGAAAGAGGAATCGATGTAAAAACAAAAGTTGGAATACAAGAAATCTGTGGAACTGGAAAAGTTCAAACAGTAAAATTCAATACTGGAGAAGAAATGGAAGCGGATGCTGTAATTCTTTCGATGGGATACAGACCAAACACTGAATTGGCAAAAGAAATGGGCTTGCCGCTTAATGAGTTTGGATTTATTAAAGCAGATCAATATAGAAGAACTGAAGTTAAAGATGTTTTTGCAGCGGGTGATTGTGCTTCGAAAGTAGATTTTGCGACGGGTAAAGTAAGTAGAATAATGTTGGCTTCTACGGCTGCTACTGAGGCAAGAACTGCAGGATTAAATTTATTTGGTTCATGTACTTTTGCTACTTTTAGAGGAACTGTAGGAATTTATTCAACTTGTATCGGTAATACTGCATTAGGTGTTGCTGGATTGATTGAAAAATCTGCCATTGGTGAAGATTTTAAATTTGTTAAGGGATCTTTTACAGGGATGGATCGCCATCCTGGTAAATTTGAAGATGCTCACAAGCAAACGGTCAAGTTGATAGTATCTAAATGTAATGGAGTTATTTTAGGTGGGGAAGTGCTTGGAGGAAAATCAGTTGGAGAATTGATTAATGCTATTGGTCTTGCAGTACAAAATCACATGACAGTACATGATTTATTAATGACTCAAATTGGAACTCAACCAATGTTGACTGCATCTCCTCTTGGATATCCATTAATTAAAGCGGCGGAAGTTGTAGCTAAAAAATTAAAATAAGTAAAACGATGAAACCCTATCTTATATTTTGATGGGGTTTTATAATATTCGTTGCAACTTTTTAAGATGCAAATTTAAAAAAACACATTGAATGAGCATGATAAATATGGTATTCTTATGGAGTCGGTTTAAATAAAAAACATTTTTGAAAAGCCTTGCATTATGCAAGGCTTTGTTATATACTATCTTAGTGTGTGAAATGATGTGATGATGCAGAAGGTTACTGAAGTTTTCGGAGAACTTTTGCGGAGTATGTCTACTCATGAAGTGGGCGATGTGGGTTCGGGAATTCAAAAAAAAGCAAGGAACACCCGGTTGAGTTTACGACCCCCGTCGTATGAACGAAAACATACGATAAAAAGGAGGTAAGAAAATGGCAGGTTTAGAAAAGATTAGATTGATATTGAAATCTTATGATCACAAGGTGCTTGATAGTTCGGCAGCTAAGATAGTTGAAAGCGTCAAGAGGACAGGTTCTGAAGTTTCGGGTCCAGTACCACTACCGACAAAAAAAGAAATTGTGACTATCTTGAGAGCGGTTCACAAGTACAAAGATTCTAGAGAGCAATTCGAAAGAAGAACTCACAAGAGATTGATTGATATCTTGAATCCAACAAAAGAAACAAGCGATGCGCTTAAAAAGTTGGATTTACCAGCAGGCGTTCACATTGAAATCAAATTATAAGCGACTAAGAATGAGTTCATATAGATCTCGGGTTTTAGTATGATTGCTAAAAGCAATCCGCTGTAAGATTATTGGGAGGTGCAAGTATGTTAGGGATTTTAGGAAGAAAAATTGGTATGACTCAAGTTTTTAATGACAAAGGAAATATGATTCCTGTTAGTGTTGTTGAAGCGGGTCCGGTTTTCGTTACTCAAATCAAAACAGTAGAAACTGATGGATATAACGCTATCCAAGTTGGATTTGCCGACAAAAAAGCGAACAGAACGATCAAGCCTGAGAAAGGTCACTTTGTAAAGGCGGATGTGCCGGTTAAAAAGCATATTGTAGAATTCAAAGTAGAGAACCCGGCAGAGTTTGAATTGGGACAAGAAATTAAAGTGGATATCTTAGAAGAAGGTACTCTAGTTGATGTTACAGGTACTTCGAAAGGTAAAGGGACTGCAGGAACTATCAAAAGATGGAATCAATCAACGGGTCCATCGACTCATGGTTCTAAATTCCATAGAGCGAGCGGTTCACTAGGAGCTTCATCGTATCCAGCACGTGTTGTCAAAGGGATGCACATGGCGGGACATATGGGTAACGAGAGAGTAACTACTCAAAATTTAGAAGTTGTTAGAGTTGATTCGGAAAAGAATATACTCTTGATCAAAGGTGCTATCCCGGGACCTAAAAAGGGATTCTTAACAATAAAAAAAGCTGTTAAGACTAGTAAATAATAACTATCGAAAGGAGGAATGACGATGCCTAAGTTTCGTGTATACAA
Organism: Bacillota bacterium; assembly: GCA_034721975.1. Classification (GTDB taxonomy): domain Bacteria; phylum Bacillota; class Clostridia; order Peptostreptococcales; family Acidaminobacteraceae; genus DAOURC01. Next base: position 1,646 of record JAYENG010000175.1, on the reverse strand, counting down.
CCTTTCAGGTGAAGGTGTAGATGAAATTGAATTAAATGAAATGGTTTTTGGGATCGAACCAAATATTCCTGTAATGCATGAAGTGGTTAAAAATTATTTAGCTAACAATAGACAGGGAACACAATCTACGAAAACTAGAGCGGAAGTTCGTGGTGGCGGTAAAAAACCATTTAGACAAAAAGGAACTGGTAATGCAAGACAAGGAACTATTAGAGCTCCACATTACGTAGGTGGTGGAGTGGCTTTTGCGCCAAAGCCTAGAAATTACAGTTTTAAAATTTCTAAAAAAATTAGAAAATTGGCAATGCGTTCTGCGTTAAGTTCAAAAGTGAATGATGCTGAGTTAAAAATCGTTACTGAATTTAAATTTGATGAAATCAAAACTAAAAATGTAGTATCTATTTTAAAAGCAATTGATGCACAAGGTAAAGCGTTGATAGTAACAGATGGAAAAGATGACAAAGTAATCAAATCATCAAGAAATTTACCTGGCGTTTCTGTTAGTTTTGCAGATGTGCTTAATGTGTATGATGTTTTAAATCATGAATATTTGATTTTATCAGTAGATGCTGTCAAGAAGATTGAGGAGGCGTACGCATAATGAAAACACCTTATGATGTGATTATTACTCCGATTATTACTGAAACAAGTATGGAAAACACAGCTGTTAAAAAGTATACATTTAAAGTTGATAGAAGAGCTAATAAAGTTGAAATTAAAGATGCTGTTGAAAAAATATTTAATGTTAAAGTTATCGGTGTTAACACAATGACTGTTAAAGGCAAAGAAAAGAGACAAGGTCGGTTTGTAGGACTCAGACCAACTTGGAAGAAAGCTATTGTACAATTGTCAAGCGATAGTAAAGAAATTCAATTCTTCGAAGGTATGTAATGTAAAATAAAGGAGGTTGCAATCATGGGTATCAAAAGTTATAAGCCCACCTCTCCAGCTGTAAGGCACATGACAGTTTCAACATTTGAAGAAATTACTAAAAAGGAACCAGATAAGTCTTTGGTAGTTACTTTGAAAAAATTCTCTGGAAGAAACAATTCAGGAAAGATTACTGTTAGACATAAAGGCGGAGGAGCAAAAAAGAAGTATAGAATCATTGATTTCAAAAGAAATAAAGATAATATTCCTGCTAAAGTTTCAGCGATTGAATATGATCCAAATAGAAGCGCGAACATTGCGTTGCTAGTTTATGCTGATGGTGAAAAGAAATATATCTTAGCACCGAATAAATTAAAAGTCGGCGATGTAATCGTATCTGGAGTAGAAGCTGACATTAAAGTAGGAAATTCAATGCCACTTAGCAGTATTCCAGTAGGTACTATGATTCATAACATTGAATTAAAGCCTGGAAAAGGCGGACAATTAGTTCGTTCTGCCGGGAACTCGGCACAGTTAATGGCTAAAGAAGGAAAATATGCTCAAGTCAGACTACCATCTTCTGAAGCTAGAATGGTAAGAATCGATTGTAGAGCTACTATTGGTCAAATCGGTAATATCGACCATGAGAATATCAAGGTTGGTAAAGCTGGTAAATCAAGACACATGGGAATCAGACCTACAGTAAGAGGTTCTGTAATGAACCCTAACGATCACCCTCACGGTGGTGGTGAAGGACGTGCTCCAATTGGTAGGCC
>JAYENG010000174.1:0-1791 GCA_034721975.1 Bacillota bacterium | reverse complement strand
ATTAGAAGTAAAAAAAAGTGCAAAAATCTCTTTTTTTTCTAAATTAATTTCATTTCTTCTCCAACTTTTTTAAATGTATCCACAGCACGATCCAGTTGTTTCTTGGTATGTCCCGCTGTCACCATGCAACGAATACGTCCAGTCCCTTTAGGAACAGTCGGAAATACTATTGCAGATCCAAAAACACCATTTTCCAATAACTTTTTAGAAAATTCTATCGTCTCAGCTTCATCTCCAATAACAACAGGTGTAATCGGAGTTTCACTATGTCCTGTATCGTATCCCAACTTGCCGAGTTTTTCTTTAAAATAATTTGCATTATCCCATAATCTATCAGTGTACTCAGTAGTACTCATCAATAATTTTACAGCTTCAATCAACGCGCCAACAGCCGCAGGCGGCAAAGATGTACTAAAAAGAATCGGTCTTCCTCTATGGCTTAACCATTCTTTCATAGTTTTGCTTCCGGCAACATAACCTCCGACTACTCCCAAAGCCTTAGATAAAGTTCCAATGGAAAAATCAACCCTTCCGTGCAATCCGAAATGATCTACAGTTCCGCGTCCGCTTTCACCTAAAACTCCACTTCCATGAGCATCGTCTACATATGTCATACAATTATATTTTTCAGCTAAATCTACAATTTCAGGTAATTTGGCAAGATCCCCATCCATGCTGAAGACACCGTCTGTAATAACCAACACATTGTTGTATTTATTTCTTTTTTCTTTTAAAACTCTTTCCAAATCTTCCATATCGCTGTGTTTGAAAACTGTTTTATCAGCTTTAGCCAATCTAGCTCCATCGATGATGCTTGCATGATTAAGTGAATCAGATACAATCAAATCACCTTTATCTACAATCGCCTGAATAGCTCCCGCATTGCAATTGAATCCCGATTGAAAAAGCATTACCGCTTCTTCTCTTTTAAACTCTGCAAGCACTCTTTCAAGTTCTTCATGAATATCCATATTGCCAACTATAGTTCTAACCGCTCCAGCTCCGACTCCATACTTCTCTATGGCTTTGATTGCAGCCTCTTTCAACTTCGGATGATTTGCAAAACCAAGATAATTGTTAGAAGACAGGTTGATAACCTTTTTCCCGTTGAGATTGATCTCGGCTTCGTCTGCCCCATTATAAACAGGTAGTTCTCTATAAACTCCTTGGTCTTTCAATTCTTGAATCTTTTCTTTAAGATATCCTAACTCATGTACGTTTGACATAAAGCACCTCCTAAATTTTTCTCCCATAGTAAGTATACACTAATACAAAGATAATTAAATATCGCCCTTTCTATTTTTAAAATTTAATAAGACATTTCTTTTAATAATGCCATATCCTCTCCAGCTGAAATCATAACCGCCATATTCTTTTTTAAATAATCTATTGCTTAAATCCAATAATTTAGTGCCGTCGAATACACTTTCCAAACCATCTCCAAGTACATGGTTGTGTGGACATACCTTTTGACATATATCGCAGCCATAAATACAATCTTTAATCAATATTTCCTCATCATCATCGAGTTTTTTCTTTTGAGTGACATATGAAAGGCATTTCTGAGCTTCGATTGTATAATCTCCCTTAATCGCCCCTGTAGGACAAGCTCTTACACATAAATCGCAGTCTTTGCAATCGTCTATTATTATGTTGTTTATATTTAATTCTCTATCGATAATCAAATATCCAATATTGTAATTCGTTCCTAAATAAGGTGAAATAACATGTCCGTTTTTACCGTAATGTCCAAAGCCGCTCGAATACGCGACATATCTATCATTCAATCCT
>JAYENG010000173.1:0-1793 GCA_034721975.1 Bacillota bacterium | reverse complement strand
CAAATGAATGTAAAAACCTCCAAAAATATTTAAGCGAAAGCATGTTAAATACCCAGAACTGATCATTGGAGAAATCTCCCTGATGTCCGTGGACTGTTAATATTTCCTGCCCGGTGTTTTTACACCTTAATACCAATGCTTCAATAGGATGGAGATCTTTTAAAAAATCTCGAGTGATTTCTTTATAATTACTATAATATGTATAATAATTTTTAACGACATACTTCTGATTCTTCAAATATATGTTGTGGTTTCCATAAAGTATAATCAAACGGTCGTCGGTATGAAACTTTCGGATAACAGTATAAACATCTTTGTTTGCAGTTATTACATGTTTGGCATTTCGATGTTCCCAGAGCTCGTCTCCATCGCCGACTTCTACATAGACAAAACCATGCTTGTAATAGTATTCAAGAGCGTGGATGAAAACGTTTTTATTTTTTGCAAATTCATCAGAGAGGCTTCCGTCCCCCCTGTGGCAATCACTGAAAAAAATATATTTGGAATTTTCATCGATAGATTCAACTCGGGCATTGTTATATGCCTTGGTCAATCGTTGTTTCGTTCTCATATTATTCACCTCGCAAAACAAATAATTTTCTTTCTCGTCTATTGTATATATTGTACCCATTTAAACAGTGGTTAGTATAAAAAAATGCAATAGTTGATTATATATGGGTATAAATATGTTGTTATTAAATAATGAAAGAGTGATTTTCGTGAGTAGAAGAGTACAAAGAGTGCATTATCAGTTAAGTAATATAGACGACGTTATGAGACCATCACAAAAGGATATCGATAATATCTTGAGGGCGGCGGATGAAATCATAGCCACTGCAGGAAGAGCTATGCTTGCTAAAATTCTTAAGGGCTCCAAAGACAAGAAAGTTTTAGAATTTAAACTTGATGAATGTCCAAGTTATGGTTATTACAATTCAATGACTATTTCTGAAATCACAAAAATTGTCGATTGGATGATAATCAACGATTATCTAGATATCGATTATAATTACCAGTTGCCGTTGATTGTGTTTTCAAAAAAAGGGTGGGAACTATATAAACCCGTATATGCTGATGAACTTTATAGTAAAATATTAGTTGTAGCTGATAATTCTGAAACAGATTTGATAAATCAACTATTAAAGACCAATAGGGAAGTTGTAAAAATATTACTTTTACAGGTAGGTGCGAGCAAGAATATCGGAGTGATTAGATTTCTTGAGAATTGGAAAGAAAATGAAGTGAAAAAGGTAAGAAGCATGATTATCGGAGCAATAAATGCTATAAAAAAGTAAGTCGATTCTATTTGTTATATTAAATCAAAGATTGGGGGAAAAAACATGAATGAAAACAAAAAAAGTATCACTATATTCACTATTTCTTTTATTGTTGCATTTTTCATTGTCGGATATGTTTTAAGCGCTTCGATTGTTGAAATACATTGGGTGGAAGACGCGGCAATTTGGAATAAATTCAGAGAGTATTATTTAAGAAATGTTTTTTCCAATATTATTATAAGTTTAATTATAGCAGGAATATCTACAATTGGTTTTAATCTGATCAGCAGAAAAAAACAAATATGATGCTAAAAAATTAAAAGCGATCGATTTTTCAACTGAAAACAATTGAGAAATCGACCATTTTTTTATTTTCATCATAGAATATATAATTGTTTTAAATCATATTTATAAAACTTTAAACATATCATACCATGCAGCGCCGCCATGAGCAGATTCGGATATACCTTCATTCGCAAATCCAAACTTTGAATAATAATGGACCAAATGCTCTTT
>JAYENG010000172.1:0-1793 GCA_034721975.1 Bacillota bacterium | reverse complement strand
TATCGGCTCTAACATCAATATCATTAATCTGATTAATGTAATTAAAGGCAATCTCATCTATAATATCAGATTCATCAGCATCGGCATGTTCAACGATCTCATTAATTAAAAGATTCCACAATACAGTCTCATATGCGTTAAAAGCGCCAACGCTGTCTGCATTGAAAATGATTTTGCCATCTTTGTAAAGACCTCTCTTTTTACGATTTTGTTTCTCAGCATATTCTTTGGATACGCTTGGTGACAAAGGGGAGCATTGACTTGAATAGGCTTCGTTCTGCTTATTATTAAATTCAATACCTTTAAACACTAGTTTATAGTCAAGAAGTAAATAAATCCTCGCAAAAGGAAACTTGTGAAGCTTTTGATTGTTAACCTTGCCATGATTGGCACCTTCTCGAATATGCGTAATGTCTCCTGTTATCACTCTTGAAATATCATTTGATAGACAATAATCAATGATTTCTTTAGTTGCACTGTGAAGTAGGTGACTTACTTGTTTGGCTCTTTTCTTATATAAAGAAAGAACCCTTTTACTCTTCTTAGGGTACTTGATGCCTTTTGCACTTTGCTGCGCATTAGAAATTGACTGATAGTATCCAATCTTCTTGTCGAAATAACGATTGATACTTAGCCACTCTCCACCACTGATGATAAAACTTTTGCCATTTAGATTGTCATAGCAAGTCATCATGTTGGTGATTCCAAGGTCAATTGAAAGGTAATGGCCATTGTCATCTTTTTTAGTCTGAGCCTCCTTCGTGCGTAATGTTGATTTGGTAATCGCCATCTTTCAAAATAGATTTACATTTGATCGGTTTATTATATTTTTGTAGTAAACCTTTAAATTTTTCTATCATCAGTAATTCTTGCTTAATCAGTTATTCTTCTATACTTTATACTTCTTCCTTGGCCTGTAACTTCAATTGAATTTTTATCAATTAGCTTATTTAAAATACGAATTGTTTTAGCCTTATTGAAACTGGATAGCTCCTCAATTTCTTTTCTACTCAAAGATTTATTCTTGATAAGTAACTCATACACAATTTTTTCTTCTTTTGTAAGAACTCCAGCATCTTTTCTTATGACTGGAAGTACAATAGAAATAGAATTTGTATACACTTTGAAATCAGGATGAATAACTGCATCCTGATAAGCTTGCTTTATCCTTTTTATACCAGTCCCAAATTTTTCAATATATCTTAATCTGAAAAATAGATTACCTAGAATTGGATTTCTAAGTAAAGATATTTGTCCATCCACATATTCTTCCTTTGACATACCAGTTGGTAGACCCCCTGGCGATACAATTTCAATCCGATCATCATACATTGATATTTTAATAGAAGATTGCGTATCCCATAAACGATGAACAATGCTATTTGCTAAAGCCTCTCTAAAAGCCTTTTCAGGTATATGTTCCTTGCGAACTCTTTCAGAGCCATTAATTTCATCAATAACATAATACTTTTCAAACAAATGCATTGCTTTTTCAAACTGCTCAAGCACGGATACTCTTTCAATGATTTCCCTATCAAGGAATTCATCGATTGTTTCTCCAAAACGTATCATGTCAATGCCAGGATATGAATTATCATCAGATAGTAACTCAGCTACTCGGTTAAATTTTCCTTCTTCAAAATATAAATCTAAGGTTTTCATAATATCCTCATTTAGTTTATGAATACCCAGTTTCTCAACTAATTTACTTTCCAGATAATTAAAACTTAATTCATTATTGAAAGCCTGCATCTCTTCATAATTTCTATTAGTTCCCTCTAGGATTAACCGAT
>JAYENG010000171.1:0-10461 GCA_034721975.1 Bacillota bacterium | reverse complement strand
TAGAATCGGTAGAACTGGTAGAGTTGGCAAAAACGGTATAGCGATTTCTTTTGTTACTCCAAGAGAACTGGACAGATTTAGAGAAATTGAAAAGTTCGTCGGATATGAGATACCTTTAAAAGGTGGGTATATAGAGAGAAAAATCAAATCGCCGACTAAAGCTACCAATAAAAAACAAAGATATAAAGATAAAATAAATAAGGGTGCAAAGGCAACAATCGAAGTCAAAGCTGGAAGACTAAATTCAAGATTGAAATCGAGCGATTTCTTAACGACGATCAGTAGTGTTGCTGGAGTGTATAGAGAAGATGTCGGGAAAATAAGCATTCTAGATAAAATAACGAAAATTGATATATTAAACGGAAAAGAAGGATTAGTTATAAAAGCCTTGAGAACTAGGAGAATAAAAGGGAAAGTATATATTGCAAAAAGAAGTAAATGACACAGAATTCTGTGTCATTTTACTTTATATACAACAATATTGTATTCTTTATCCTCTATGTATCTGACAATTCTCATTCCGTAGACAGGGCTATTGAAATTTCCAACAATCGTGCAACTATTATCAAAGAAATTTTTCATGTCCTCATAATATGGATATACATTACCGTATAGACCGTTCCATAGAGGACGGGTGTTGTAAATGAAGTCCATCTCTTCTGGGTAGATGATATATTCGATATTTCTTTCATATATATAATTTGCGAAAGTCTTATCTATTGGCAAGTAACCCAGATTTCTATAATCATAAAATCTGTTTGTATTAAATGCAAAAAGAGTATTGAGATTTCCAAGAACAACTGCATTTTCAGGTAGAATCAGTTCTAAATTATTTAGGTAGTCATCATAAGTCTCTGAATAATAATGATTATTCATATTAACAAATGTGTTTATACTGATAATCAATAAAATAAAAACTATGACTGCGTTTCTTAAATGTTTTTTATCGATATTCAACAGTATTTCAGAAATCATGAGTACTATAAAAGGAATAATAAAGATGATGCTTGTTTGATTGTATCTTCCAATAAAAATGTAACCGATATTTATAGCTATAAAACAAATCAGAACATTAGGCTTTATTTTCCTTTTACAAATCAAATATAGTGTGGATAGAATTGTGAGTATCGAAATATAAAATATAGCCTTGATATTTGGAGTATAGTATGTTCCAGATATACCATAGTAAAGTTTTAGATAAAAGTATTTGATTTGATATGCTTTATCTATAAGAGTCATTTTAACTCCGAGTTCATCACCGTAATTCAAATAATTATTGATAAAGTTCGGATCTAGACTGAAGCTCCATAAAATAAACAATAATGCAGAAAAAGATAAAGTTAAAAGATATATAACTATGTCTTTAATTTTTTTACCCAAAATCCAATAAGCGAGTATAGGTAAAAAGATTATAAAACTATTAGGATGAATGCCGACCCCCACTGATGAAATCAATCCTGAAACGAGTGGAAGTGGTTTTTTTGATTTATAAAGATAAGCGATATTCAGCAGTAAAAGAAACAGCAGTATGGATTCTTGTCTTGCGAAGTGAGACATATATATAAATTGAATGTTTATGATAAAGAGTAACATAGAGAAGAATGCAATTGATTTTGATTTCGTTAAAGAATAAACAATATTATTAAATAAATAAGATGAAATTAAAGAGAAAATTAATGAAATCAATCGCATGGCTGTAATATTCAGTCCGAATACTTGAATAAAAAACATTTGGACAAAATTAAATAACACTTTTATTGCATGAGGATTACGTGGATATAAATCAAAAAAAGATTCTGTAGTGTCGATAGTTGTTTCTGTGATTATTGTATTAGAAAGACCTGCGAGCCATGCCTCGTCGGAATGAACAAATGGAAATATCGTAATGGTTGAAAAGCTTACAATTCCATAGATTATCAAGAATATTAAAATGCAATATTTGTATTTATTATTCATAATTGGAACTCCCTAAATTGTATCATAAGATTTTCTTATGGCATATAAATAAGTATATCACAAGTATTTTATACTTTAAAAGAATTACACTATGATAAAAAATTAACTAACATAAGAAAATGTAATGACAAAACTTTTAAAATAAAGGTATAATAAGACTGTTAATTGATTAAACATTAACAATCTTTTCGAAATATTTTTATGGAGTGATGCTAATGAGGAAACTACTAATAGTTTTATCGTTGATTTTAACTCTTTCTTTAGCACTTGTTGGATGTACTGCTGGTGTAGACAATAATTTAGGTGAATGCATAATCACGGCTGAAAATGCTTTGACTGAGGTTGAAAATGGAGCTATCTTAGTAGATGCTCAAAACAACTCAGATGTATATGCTGAAAAACATGTACTTGATTCAGTGTCAATCACTAGAGGTATGATTACAACGTATGAACCGGTATTAAATTCAGTCATTAGCAAAGATGCTTTTGAAGAAGTAATGATGAATACTGGTATTGCTAATGATTCAATGGTTATTATTTACGATGACAACAGAACCATGGATTCAGGAAGATTATTTTGGACAATGTTGGTTTATGGACATGAAAATGTCAAAGTAGTAAGTGGCGGGTTGGAGGCATTAATAAATGCAGGAGCTGTTACCGGTAAGGAAATTCCTGTTGTTAATCAAACTGACTATACTGCAACTGAGCTTAATACTAAGTATTTGGCGACGATCGATGATGTAATCGACCAGTTGAATTATCCAGATGTCAATGTTCATTTAATTGATGTTAGAAGTCAAGAAGAGTATGATGCAGGGACGATACCTTCATCGATTTTGATTCCATTCGACAAGAATCTTTTTTATGATGGAACTTTTAAACCAATGCAACAGATTAGTATTTTATACAAAGAAAATGGAATTGACAAAGACGATACAGTAATTATGTTTTGTAAAAGCTCAGTTAGAGGGGCTCAAACATTTTTAGCTATGTTTAATGCAGGATATGAAAACGTAAAACTATATGACGGTGCATATTTGGAATGGTCAAGTGACAAAGCTTTGCCGATTCAAATGCCTGAAGGAACACCTGTGATTTCTAATCAACAGGACAATTCTTAAATCAATTGGAGGTTTAATATGAAAAATTATAGAATTTTATCATTTCTTTTAGTTCTAGTAATGATTTTCAGTGTTGGTTGTGCGAGTAAAGTGGAACCAGTGCAAGAAAATGAAGTTATTGAAAAGACAGTTGAGGAACCTGTGGTAGGAGATAAAGAGGAGACTACTGCTGTTGCAGAAGCTGCTATTGCGTATTTAGTAAACAAACCATCGGATAGTTACTTAATTGGAATAACTGATTTATTCGCTAAGATCGACGCCGGTGAAGATATGATTTTATTAGATATCAGACAAAATGATGTTTATAGTGAAGCTCATCTTAAAGGTGCAGTCAATGTTCCTTGGGGACCTGATTTCATGGCGGGTGTTGCAAATATGCCTGCAGATAAAACTATATATCTAAATTGCTATTCAGGACAAACTGCGGGGCAAACAGTTGCTTTGTTAAACATTCTTGGATATGACGCTAAATCGATCAAGTATGGTTGGAATTTTGGAATTAGCCAAACTGAAGGTTATGAAGCTTACTCTGAAGCTGAAGCAAATGAATTCCCAGCTAACGGCACTATAGATTATCATCCAGAAGTATTTGCTGCTATAGACACATATTTTAAAGGATTAGCAGATGTTGCAGATGGAATGTTCAAGAATTATAAAATCAGTGAAGATAATGCATATGCAAATTTAGATAATGAAGATTTTTACTACCTTTCAATAAGAAAACAATCAGACTATGATGCTGCACATATACCAGGTGCAAAAAATATTCCTTATGGAAACGGTATGACAGACGCTTTTGATACATTACCTATGGACAAAACAATTGTTGTAAACTGTTATTCAGGACAAACGGCAGGACAAACTGTTGCTGTTCTTAGATTATTAGGATTTGACGCAGTTTCACTTAATGGTGGAATGGGAACTGCCGGCAATGGACCTATTGGTTGGACTAAGCATTACGATGCAGTATCGACTATTGCAGAAGCCGCTGCTGATGTGATGAACAATAAAGCGGATCACAGTTATTTAATCGCTACAACAGATGTATTTACTATGATGGATAACCAAGACGATATGTTTATATTGGATATCAGACAAAATGATGTATACAGCGATGCTCATCTTAAAGGTGCTGTCAATGTTCCTTGGGGACCAGAATTTGCAGCTTCTATAGAAATGTTGCCTGTTGATAAGCCGATCCTTGTTAATTGTTATTCGGGACAAACAGCTGGTCAAACAGTTGGCGTTTTAAATGCTTTAGGATATGACGCAAGATCAATAAAGTATGGTTGGAACTTCGGTATTAGCCAAACGGAAGGTTTTGAAGCTTATACCGAGACTGAATCAAATGATTTCGGAACTCAAAACACTAAAGCTTTAAGCGAGCATATGAAACTTGCAGCAACTGAATATTATATGGGACTTGCTGATGTCGTAGATACTATCTATAAAAACTATAAAATCAGTGAAGAAAATGCATTTAATGCTATCGGTAGTGATGTAATATTCGTAGACATCAGAAAAGCTGATGACTATGCTGCTGGTCATATTTCTGGAGCAATCAATATTCCTTATGGAACTACTATGATTGCAGGAATTAAAGAATTACCGATGGATCAAAAAATTATTGTCAATTGTTACTCTGGTCAAACAGCGGGTCAAACTGTTGCTATTATGAAATTGATGGGGTATGATGCTGTATCTATCAATGGGGGAATGGGAACAGCTGGAAATGATCCGATTGGCTATAAAACAAAAGGATTTGAGTTAGTACAATAGACTATGAAAGAGTGGCTTTATGCCACTTTTTTTTATTGTCCACATGTTGTGGATAACATATGCATAATATGTGGAAAAATAAATGTTTAAATTCCGATATTTGGACTCACCGAAGAATAGAATCCACAACTTTGTGGATAAACTGTGGATAAAACGTGGTAAAAAAACATTTAAATTAGTTCAATCTGTGTTATAATAGCAATGAAAATAAATACTTTAATATTTGGTGCAAATGCTTAATTAGGAAGTTCGGTGAAAATCCGACGCGGTCCCGCCACTGTAAGAGCGAAAGCTTGAGTCAGAAAATTGCCAAATATGCCGGTACTTTATGTTCTCACGAGGATGGGGATGTGCTTTAGAATAGCTAACTGCACTTTCCGAGTAGGAAAGTGCTTTTTTTGTTTTGAAGTTCTCTTATCGCAAAAAAAATAGGAGGTTTTATTAATGAAAAAAGGAAATTCAATGTTGATATTGTTATTAATCATGTTATTGGTAGCGGGATGTTCAAATGAAGTTGTGAAGACCGATATCGAGGTCGAACCTGTAGTAGAAGAGTCGATGTACCCTATGACTTTAACAGATAGTTATGATCGTGAAATTACTATTGAGTCTGAACCTATGAGAGTTGTTTCAATGGCTCCATCAATTTCAGAAACAATTTACTATTTAGATGCTTTCGAGAAGCTTGTAGGTAGAACTGAGTATTGCGATTTTCCTGAAAAGATTCAAGGAATTGATACTGCAGGTAGTTTAATGGAACCGAACATCGAGAAAATTGTTGACCTTAATCCGGATATTGTTATAGCATCTACTCATTTTCCAAAGGATGCTGTGGAGACATTAGAAGGATTAGGAATCAAGGTTGCTGTATTTGTACCCGAAGAAAGTTTCGATGGCGTATATGATACTATAACAGTAGTAGGCAAAGTTCTTGATAAAGAAACTGAAGCAAAGGAACAAGTGGAAGCAATGAAGCAAATGGTAGATGAAGTTGCAAGTAGAGTAAAAGAGCTGGAAAAGAAAACTGTATATTATGCTATTGGTTTTGGTGAATATGGTGATTATACTGCAGGTGGAGATACATTTATCAGTGAAATGATAGAGCTTGCCGGTGGTGAGAATATTGCTTCTGATGTATCTGGATGGAGCTATTCGTTAGAAAAGATTATTGATAATGATCCAGAAGTAGTTGTCATATCTAAATATTATGGCATGAAAGAGAGTTTTGAAGCAGCTGAAGGATACAAAGAACTAGAAGCGGTGAAAAATGGAAAATTGATTGCAATAGATAACAATAAAATTGATAGACAAGGTCCTAGATTGGCAGAAGGATTATTAGAACTCGCTAAAGCAATCCATGGAGACGATTACTAAAGGAAGTTTTTAGATGAATGACTTAATTAATGATAGAAGAAAATTCAATCTAGTTATTTTGGGATATAGTATAATTGCAGTGGCAATTATACTATTTCTTATAACATTGGGCACGGCAAGTATACCGCTTGGCGACATTTTAAGAATAGTCGGAAAAAAGATGCCTTTTTTTGGCCGTTATATCGATGATTCAAATATAAGAGAAGCTTATAAACTGATTGTTTTAAACTTGCGGTTTCCCCGTGTGATAATGGCATTTATAGTAGGGGCGGGTCTGGCAAGTTCAGGACTGATTTTTCAAGGGGTGTTCAGAAATCCGATGGCTGATCCATATGTACTTGGGGTTTCTTCTGGTGCTGCTTTTGGAGCGACTATTGTAATTATCTTGGGAATCAATTTTACAATTCTTAGCTTCAGCTCGGTTTCAATCGGCGCATTTATCGGTGCAACACTGACAACTTTTTTTGTATTCACAATAGCATCATTTCATAAATCCAAGAGTACAACGATACTGCTGCTAACGGGTATTGCGATCAGTTTTTTCTTATCATCGTTTATTTCACTTTTAATGACTTTAAATAGAGATTTGATAGAAAATATTTTCTTTTGGACAATGGGAAGCGTATCAACGGCAACTTGGGATAAAGTAGGTTCGATAATAATAGGAACTATTATTGGACTAGCGATATTTATTTATTATTCTAGGGAACTGAATATTATCCTGACGGGCGACAGTAATGCTATAGCTTTAGGTGTCAATGTCAAGAGAGTGAGGAAAACTCTCTTATACACAGCGTCTTTCGTTTCGGCTTTAGCTGTTTCGGTTAGTGGTATAATTGGTTTTGTTGGATTGATTGTTCCGCATGCGGTTCGGTTGGTGATAGGTGCAGATAATAGAAAACTACTTCCGATGACAATTATTTCGGGTGGAATTTTTTTGGCGATATCCGACGGCATTGCACGTTCTATAGCTTCTCCGATGGAAATCCCATTGGGTGTTATAACTGCTTTTATCGGAACTCCTTACTTTATTTTTCTGTTAATTAGAAAGAGATTTAGGTGATAATATGATTGAGAATTCATATTCTGTTGAAAATTTAAATTTTAAATACGACAACGGGAAAAACATTTTAGAAAATTTGAGTCTGAATTTTAAAAAAGGTATGATTACGGGTATAATAGGGCCGAATGGTTCAGGAAAGACTACGTTGATTAAAAATCTTTCCAGGATATTGAATCCCGATTCAGGTAAACTTTATCTTTTTGGAAAAGAGCTTTCCAAATACAAACAAAAAGAATTGGCTTTAAATACAGGTGTTGTATTTCAAGAGAGAGAGACTGAATTTCAATTTACTGTGTTTGATATTGTTATGATGGGAAGATATTCATATAAAAAGAAATTTGAACTAGAGAGCGCTGAGGATTATTCTATTGTTATAGATGCTCTTGAAAAAACCAATACCTATCATTATAGAAATCGATATTTAGATGAACTGAGCGGTGGAGAAAAGCAGCGGGTTTTGATTGCAAGAGCTCTAGCTCAAGAACCTAAAGTTTTAATACTGGATGAACCGATATCTCATTTGGATTTACATTATCAAGTTGAAATACTTAGAATGATTCAGGATTTAGCCAAGATTAAAGAGATTTCGATAATAATCATTCTTCATGACTTGAATTTTGCCTACAAGTTCTGTAATCAATTGATACTTCTTAATAATGGGAGTCTTTATATAGAAGGTATACCGGAAGAAGTGATAACGAGAGAAAATATCAACAAAGTATATGATGTTGATATTGAAATAATTAGAGATAATAAAAACAATGGATATCATATCATCCCTGCTTATTAATTAGGCAGGGTTTTTTATTGATAAAGAATATTGATAGATGTTCGCTTAGTGATAAAATGTATCAATATGTCTTTAAATGAGTTGTGTTATCCTGTATAATGTGGACAGGAGGGGACAATATGGAACTTTATTCAGTAAAAGAAGTAGCGGATTTGCTAAATGTACATGAAAAGACAATCAGAAGGTACATTAATAATGGAAAATTAGATGCTAAAAAAATCGGTGGTCAGTGGCGCATTGAAAAAGATTCGCTGGATAAACTTCTGAATCCGGCTTCGTGTTGTCAGGATTCGATTGGAGAAGAAGAGATGACCAGCAGTGATTTTTGTGTATTTATGGATACTGATTTTTTCGCTTCATCAGATAAATTGCAAGTTTGCAGTATAGTGGATTTTTATTCTGAAGATATGGATTTAATTAACGATGTACTTAATAAGTTGAAAAGTCTTGCATATGATTATTTAAGTAAGGGAAAAAGAGTGAAAGTTGAGTATATTTACTCTGATGATGATAAAAAAGCGAGGTTTGTATTCTGGGGAAAATCTAAAGAGATTGAGCAGTTTATGAAAATAGTCAGTGTTCTTGAGAAAAGTTAGGTGGTTTGATGAAACAAACGTACGATATTAGAGGAATGACCTGTTCAGCTTGTTCAAGAGCTGTAGAAAGAGCTGTTGACGAGTTGGAAGGAATAAAGGAAGTCGAGGTCAATCTAATTACAAATCAGATGAACGTAGTATTTGATGAAAATATTTTAAAAAGAGAGATGATAATTAAAGCCGTTCACAAAGCGGGATATGAGGCGTCTGAAAAGATAGATTTAAAAGAAGTGATTATCCCTATAGAAGGTATGACCTGCGCTTCATGTGTTAGAGCAGTTGAAAAGAGTATTGATAAGCTTGACGGAATTGAAGAAATCAGTATAAATATCACTACAAACAAAGCCTATATAAGGTACGATTCTGCAAAAACAAGAGTGTCGAATATCAAGCAGTCTATTAAAAAAGCTGGTTATAAGCCTTTAACCATTGAAAAGGACAATGATGAAAGTTATATAAATGAAAATGAAAAACAATTTAGAAAAATGAGGAGAGAATTGTATTTTGCTTTTGCATTCACTATTCCACTTCTATATATAGCGATGGGAGATATGATCGGCCTACCATCACTAAGTTATTTGAATCCAAAAATCCATCCTATAAATTTCACCGTGATTCAAATGATTTTGACAATTCCCGTTTTATTCGTAGGTAGGAATTTTTATAAAGTTGGGTTTAGAACCTTGATTAAAGGGTCGCCCAACATGGATTCTCTTATAGCTGTCGGTACTAGTGCGGCAATTGCGTACAGCTTGTTTGCAGCATATCAGATTTTTAACGGAAACTATAATTATATTCATCAGTTATATTTTGAGACAGGCGCAACTATAATCACTCTTATTAAATTTGGCAAGACATTGGAATTTAAAGCAAAAGGAAAAACCTCCGAAGCGATAAGCAAGTTGATCAAGCTAAAGCCCAAAGTTGCAGTTGTTATAAACAACGATGGAGAAATTATATTACCGATCGAGGAAGTTGAAATTGGGGATATGGTTTTGGTTAAGCCAGGTGAAATGATACCGGTTGATGGAGAGATTGTTGAGGGGTTTAGTTATGTCGATGAATCGATGTTGACAGGAGAAAGTATCCCTGTAGACAAAGAGTTTGGAAATTCGGTTGTTTCGGGTAGCGTTAATGGAAATGGCATGCTGAAGGTTAATGTGATGAGCGTTGATCAAGATACTTTTCTTAATCAGATTATCAAAGTGGTTGAAGATGCACAAAATAAAAAAGCGCCGATAACGAGGTTGGCAGATATTATAGCCGGCTATTTTGTTCCTATTGTGATTGGTATTGCAATAATATCATCATTGGCATGGTTTGTTTTTGATAGAGATATCAGTTTCTCACTTAAAATTTTCATTTCGATTTTAGTTATTGCATGTCCTTGTGCATTAGGATTGGCTACACCGACGGCGATAATGGTGGGCACGGGAAAAGGCGCTGAAAATGGGATATTGATAAAAAGTGGTGAAGCGCTTGAAACGCTTCATAAAGTTACAACGATTATTCTCGATAAAACTGGTACTATTACGGAAGGGAAACCTATTGTTAAGGAAATTATTTCTTTTGGAAAATATTCAGAAGAAGATGTTTTGATAACAATAGCATCATTAGAAAGATTTTCGGAACACATTATTGGAAAATCGATAATTGAATATCATAGAAACATGAAATTGTCGTATAATGATGTAGCTGAATTTATGAGTATACCTGGAAAGGGATTGGTTGGTAAAATAGATGGAAAATTTGTTAAAGTTGGGAATGACAAATTAGTTG